>NZ_JBJPHT010000046.1:0-57248 GCF_052939475.1 Phormidesmis sp. 146-20 | reverse complement strand
AAGCGGGTGAGTATGAACTGGAGCGTTTTATATTTAATTGCACCTAACTACTTAGACTAAGGTTTTCTATTTTTTTCTCTTTTACACCATTTGCACACCTCTTTCGTGAGACTTTCTCCTTCTTCAGCCGCCTCTTTAGCTTTCTGCAAGAATAAATCAACAGGTTGAGTTGGTTCACCAGGTTCAGACTTGACAATTGCATGAATTGCTTCGTTTCTGGTAAGTCGCCATTGATTGACTGCATCAATTAGATCCAAATATGACCCCGACTGAATTGCATCTGGAAACTCTGAACGCCAGTGCTGAATAAGCTGATGCAACGAAGGAAATCGCCCATTCTTTATTTGAGGGAAAGGCTTTGACGCGGTTGGACGAGACAAGAAGCTGACGAGACGATCAGAGATGATGCTTTCTTGAATTGTGATAGCTTCCAAGAAGAAATGACTCTCTTGAGCTAATTTAATACGTGACCATGCCTCACGATATGACTCAAACTTCCTAGCATTTCCAACAATATCCTTCGACGAAACCTGACTTTTTCTCACGCTTTTATACATTCTCCACTTGCTAATTAAGTTAAACGAAAACTCACTGGAGATTGCCTAACAGCAGCTCAACGTGGACTCTATAGTAGACTCTACAGAAGGATTGATGTCTAACAGTATGATTGATTATGCAGCGTACATCTCTCATTACTCAGAGTGGCTGACTTTTCTACTTCACATTGCCTGCAATTTTAGGAAGCGATCGCTCCTCCAAAACTCTTTAGCCAACAATTGCAACCTGCTCATCTTCGAGCAGCATCTCAATCACTTCCTGCAAGTTTGCGTGTAACTCGTCCAAGGTCTCGCCTTGAGAATGCGCTCCAGGGAAGCCAGGAACATAGCCAACGTAGAGGCTTGTGTCTAGATCTCGCTCAACGATTAACGCAAAGCGCAACTCAGAAGGAAACGCGGTAAATGTTTTGCTCATCGACATGCCCTTAAAATCTGGTCAGCCGTCAAGCTCAATGCTGGAAAGGTGGAAGAAACGATAGGGTCGCTGCCTCGAAACTCCCTCGACTGATAAGCTTCATTTTTGAGCGTGAGGACTGTCACCACTGCTCTCTCTGGATCAATCTGCCAAAACTCAGGAATGCCCCTTGCTGCATACTCCTTTGGCTTCTCAACATAGTCGCGGTTGTAATTGTCGCTGCCTGGTGCTCCCGGTGAGACGACTTCTATCACCAAGGGCGGGGTGGGCATGTCGATCGTGACGGACGATCGTTTCGCTCCTTCTAGTGCAATTTGTCCTGTTTCACTCAGTACCATCAAATCGGGATAGCGACTGCTCACACTGCGACTGTTTACAAAAACCTCAGTGCCTCGACGAATGAGATAGTGCGGCACAAATTGCAGCAGTGCGGAGAACAGAAATCCTGCAATCATGACATTGAGATCACTTTCAGGAGGCAACTCGACTAATTCTCCATTGACCAACTCATAGTTACCCTCTGGCAGCTCTGAAGGGTGTAGTGCTGCATATTGCTCAAACGTTTTGAATCGTGGCTTGGCTTGCGTCATGGTGTGTTCGCCTTTAGCACTAATCGCCTTTTTATTTGCTCACCCTCGCGTTAGTCGGTTTCACCCGCTTTTCGGTGGGTAATTTTGGCAGTGGATTCAACAATTCTAGCCAGGAGTTGAAACTACCATTACGCTTTGGGGCGAAATAATGCTGCAATTGATACCTAAATCTTAGGTGACATCGCTCTCCAAAACTCTTCATTCAAATCTCGCTTTTGCAAGCTCAAATTCATTTGTTCTGCTGTTGCTAGTCCTGACAGAAAAGCACTTTCGACCCGGTTCCCGCCACACCAATCGCCTGTACAAATTAACGGTAATTCTGTATTTGCAGTTAAATATTTTTCCGTTAAAGGTTGAGTCGGAAAGGCATACCGCCAGCGATGAACTTGTAAGACTTTGGGAGTCGCCAGCCAAGGCAGAACTTGAGCGGCTTTGTTGAGCAGGTGTTGTCCAATAGGTTGTAAGTCAGTGGTGTCGAGGTGATGGTTTGCAAATGCTGCATTACTTTGGATGACGAACACAGGCTGAGAGGCAGAATTTTGTTTGGTGCTGTCGATCGCAATCCAACCCAGATCAGAATCATGGGGACAGACGATCGCTTTCCAGTCCAGCAAATCCGTTTCGATGTGGGATGGGTAGGTTGCAATCGCCGCAATACAAGCCGAATACTGCACCGATTTCAACGTCTGCAAAAAGTCTGAATCTGGGATGGATTCTAGAATGATCAGCGCTTGAGGAGCCGGAATCGCCACGATCACTGCATCGGCAGTAATGACTGAATTGTTCTCAAATTGCAGGTGCCACTTTTGACCAATAAGTTCAATTTTTGCAACGCGCTGATTTTGGATGAGAGCCAACCCCGTTGCTAGAAATTTAGCGATCGCGCTAAATCCCATTGGTGAAGCATAACGGGGCGATCTCTTCGAGTTACCCGCAAGGGGTCGTTCTCTCGGTTCTTGTACCTGTCCATTGGCATCCAATTCGTGAATCGTGTCTGTCCAGGGTTGGAGAATGGCGCGATCGACCAGCGTTTTGACCAGGGATTGAAAGCGATCGTCTTTTGGCTTGAGATAACAGACTCCATGATCGGCGTGAGTGCCCTCTAATCGACGAGTAGCTAGCCTGCCGCCCAGCCCACGAGACTTCTCAACCACCACGACGTTGTAGCCCGCCTGATGTAGTTGTTGGGAACAGGTCAACCCCGCCATTCCCGCACCGACGATCGCAATCTCAAAATGAGTCATCCCATCACACCGAGAAATGTGTTTTTATATTACGAGAAATTCATCCTTCATCCGTCATCCGTCCTCGCGAAGCGGATTACCCCCAAGGGGGAACAGATCATCGAAGTTCTCCCTTATCCCCTCCCTTTAGTAGAATATGACTGACTGCCCAAACTTTGCACCGGAGGAGTCTGAGAGTGGACGAACTGAGAGCGGCATTGGAGTTAGCAACCGAAGATGAGTTACGAGACTTGACCGAGATTTTGTTTCGTCCCAAGTTTAATCCGCTGGATTATGTCAGCACGCCTGACCCAATCGAGGTGCAAAGTCAAGACCGAGAAGACTGGCTGGATGCGATCGACGAACGATTTCGATTTTTGGCCGCTGATGGCATGACCGTTTTGAGAGGACGCACGGGACAGGTGAGCTATCGTCAAGTGTTGATCCAGGTTTGCCGCTATTTGAAATTGCCTTATGCAGGGTCGATGTCTACAACTGATCTAGAGGCAGAAGTTTTTCTCAGCTTGTTAGACCGCGCCTGGAAACAGCTTCCCAAATCAGAAAAGGCGGCGTTGACGAAACGAGTTCAACAATCTATTTCTCAATCTGATCTGGCAAAAACGCTGCCGCTCCCGGTGCAAAACGATCCGTTAAATCTGTTGCTCAAAGGAGGAGGCGCGATCGCCATCAGTTCTGTGATCCGTCCGATGTTACTTCAACAAGTGGCGAGTCAATTTGCGCTGCATTTTGCTCGACATGAAACTGCGAAAGCGACTCTGACTCAAGGCGGATTGGCCGCAGCAACTCAGTTTCAAAATTACGCCGCGCTTCAAATGTCGAAGTATGGCATGGCGGCCAGTGCTGCGAGATACGGAGCCGTGAGAACGGTGTTTGCCTTTGCAGGATCGGCGCTTTGGGGCTGGTTTTTGGCAGATTTGGGATGGAGAGCGATCGCCACCAACTACGGTCGTGTGATTCCCATCATTTTTACGCTGGCACAGATTCGACTCACCCGTTCTGAATGTTTTGAGGCAATTTGAGCAAATCTCTGAGAGCCTTTCTGCAACTCCAGCGTCACCCCAACCTGAGTCTGCAACGGCACTGGAACATCGTCCAACTCGGACTGATCCTGCTGCCCTTTAGCGCGTTTTTAGGCGGGGTGATGATGCTCGTGCCGTCAGTGGTGATTTGGCAGCAGGAGTACAAAACTCTGATTCGTCAGCCGCTGAATTGGGGGTTTTTGACGCTTGCTCTTTGGTTACTGATCACCGCTTGTTTTGCGTTCAATCGATACAACGCTTTTCTGGGGCTATTCAACTTTCTGCCCTTCTTTTTTGTCTTCACCGCACTCAGTAACCTGATCCAAACGCCTAGTCAGCTTAGACGAATTGCCTGGATTCTGGTGATCCCTTCGCTGCCCGTGTCATTGATTGGTTTCGCCCAACTCTATTTACACTGGGGCGGTCGTCCTTCGCTGCTGTGGGGACTGATCGAATGGACGATCAACCCATCGGGCAATCCTCCCGGACGAATGGCTTCTGTGTTTACTTACGCGACAGTTTTGGCCAGCTATCACGTCATTGTGTTTGTGTTGGGTCTGGGCTTGTGGATTGAGGAAACGCAGCGAAACCCAAAATATTTCTTGAGCGCGATCGTGCTTCTGGATGCCGTCGCCTTAATTTTGACCAACTCTCGAAATGCCTGGGCGATCGCGCTTCTGTCCTGTCTTGCCTTTGCGTTGTATCAAGGTTGGCGACGCATTGTGGCAGGAGTTGGCGCGATCGCCGGAATCATTTTAGGAGCCGCCTTTGCCCCACCTCCGTTTCAGGATGGGTTTCGAGCCGTTGTGCCTGCGTTTTTTTGGGCGAGACTGAATGATCAAATGTTTCGCGATCGTCCGATTCCTCAGATGCGATCGACGCAGTGGAGTTTTGCCTGGTCACTGACCGAACAGCGTCCGATCACAGGATGGGGCCTGCGAAACTTCACTCAGCTTTATGAAGCAAAAACGCAGTATTGGCTGGGGCACCCCCACAATTTGTTTCTGATGATGTCATCCGAAACAGGGCTTCCCGCGGCCTTGATGTTGTATGGATTAGTGGGTTGGGTCGTGGCCCAGGGGGCGATCGTCTTTAGAAATTGGCAGGGAGAAAACCGCCTGATCTTTTTCACCTTCCTCATGGCCTTCGTCGCCTGCACGCTGTTTAGCCTGTTTGACATTACGCTGTTTGACGCTCGAATTAATACAATGGCCTGGGTTCTATTAGCGTCGATTTGCGGAATTATCTATCAAAAAGCAAGCTTACGAAAAAATAGAGACACGATTTGAGTCGCATCTCCGTATGAATCAAAGTCCCCCAGAATAGGGGATTTAGGGGCGAAACAATTGACAACCTTCACAGATCAATCCCTCCAATCAGCAACACCTCAAAAAGCAGGCTTGCAAAAAAATAGAGACACGATTTGAGTCGCATCCCCATTTGTCAAACTTTTAAGTCAAAATTTCAAGTCAGTGGTCTACTTGCCCATCTGAGCAGCCACTTCTGCCGCAAAATCACTCTCTTCTTTTTGAATGCCTTCGCCCAACACAAAGCGGACAAAGCGACGTACCTGAATGTTTTCGCCCAGTTGCGCCACATTTTGCTTGACCAACTCATCAACCGTGATGTTTTGATCGCGAATGTAGGGCTGATCGAGCAGACACATCTCTTTGAGACGCTTGTCGATGCGACCCTGAACGATCTTCTCTTTGAGTTCTTCTTTTTTGCCGCTCAGGTCATCTTTGCCCATCTCGATCGCTTTCTCTTTTTCGACGATCTCAGCGGGAATGTCAGCAACCTTGACGTATTCTACATTGGGGCAAGCCGCCACCTGCATCGCCACGTTTCTCACCAACTGCTGAAACGCCTCATTTCGAGCCACAAAATCCGTTTGGCAGTTGACTTCTACCAGGACACCAATGCGTCCGCCCGTGTGAATGTAGCTGTCAACCAGACCCTCAGCCGCGACCTTGCCTTCTTTTTTGGTCGCAGACGTGATGCCCTTTTGTCGCAGCCACTCCGAAGCTTTTTCTAAATCACCGTCGTTTTCTTTGAGCGCTTTTTTGCAGTCCATCAGACCTGCGCCCGTTTTTTGTCGGAGTTCACCGACCTGTTTTGCCGAAATGTCCGCCATGGCCTTTTCCTAATAGGGTTGATTGAGTTTTGAGTTTTGAGCTAGGAGGTTCGGCGTTGCGCCTACTCATGAATTTTGAGTTACGAGTTATCAAAACCCATAACCCAAAAATCACTACTCAAAACCTATTCTGCGCTTTCTGTCTCTTCGGGAACGAATTCCGCTTCTTCGTCGTATTCGTACTCGTCTTCTGCACCGTCGTAGTCGTATTCGTCCTCTGTTTCTAGCTGACCGTGACGGCCTTCATAGATAGCATCGGCTAACCGACCTACAATTAGCTTAATGGATCGAATCGCGTCATCGTTGGCCGGAATGGGAATATCCACCACGTCGGGATCGCAATTGGTATCGAGTAGAGAGACGATCGGAATACTCAGCTTGGTGCATTCCTGAACGGCGTTATATTCGCGACGCTGATCGACAATCAACACGATATCGGGCACTTTTCGCATCTGTTTGATGCCACCCAGATATTTTTGAAGTTTTTCAAGCTCACGACGCAAAACAGCAGCTTCTTTTTTGGGCAACAGATCCAACCCGCCTGTTTCTTCACGACGCTCAAGGTCTTTGAGGCGATCGACGCGGGTTTTGATCGTCGTCCAGTTGGTCAACATGCCGCCGAGCCAGCGCTGGTTGACGTAGTATGCGCCACAGCGAGAGGCTTCTTGGGCGATGATTCCAGCGGCTTGGCGCTTGGTGCCAATAAACAAGAATTTTTTGCCTTGCTCAGAAGCGTTGCGGACATAGTTGTAGGCTTCATCCATCAACTGGGCGGTTTGCACCAAGTCAATGATGTGTACCCCGTTGCGCGAGGTGTAGATGTACGGGTCCATTTTGGGATTCCATCTTCGGGTTTGGTGCCCAAAGTGAACTCCAGACTCAAGCATTTGAGCCAACGAAACAACTGGCATTTATTTAACTCCTGATTCGGGTTAATCCTCCATTCAGAAGCAGTGAGGCGTGAGGCGTGAGGCGTGAGGAGTCAAAGAATTTGGAATAAATTTTTTGGTTCTCAGTGTCCATTCCTGCGGCCAAACCACCCGAAATTCTGAATGTGCGGGTTGAAAGAACTTATCTAGGATAGCACTTTGGGCACTTATCTGACTTTGGTTCTGTGGAGTTGAAGGGGAAGATTGCGTCTCGATCGCGCGTCTAAAACTCCAACTTTAAAAGAACTGGCTGACCAGACAGCTAAAGCCCGGAAGATTGGGACTACTCAGGCGATCGTTCTGATACAAAGTCGCGACCAGTTTGAGGGCAGCATTTTCACGTCGATACACTTCAACGGTTTGTTCTTGCCAGCTTACAATCCAATACTCATAGACTCCTTGGACTGAGTAGAGTTTCAGCTTGGCTTCTCTGTCGCGTCTTTCATTGGTTGCGCCTGGGGACAATACCTCAATCACAAGCTCTGGTGCGGCGATGAGATGTCCGGCTGCGTCTAGCAATCGTTCTAGGCGATCGTGGCTGGCCCAAACCACATCAGGAATTACATTATCTGTCTCTGAAAAAATGATACCAGGGTTAACTGCGGCTCTCCCTAATCCACTTTCGTCCGACCAGAGTTTCAATAAGGTTCCAGCATTGATACAAACCTCTTGGTGTTTCCAGTTGGGCGCTCTCGTCACAAATAGTTCTCCATCAATAATTTCGTAGCGATTGACACGATCGCCTTCAAAGATCGTCAGATCAGAAGTCGTCCAGCGGATGGAATGGCTAGTTGTGGACTGCATAGAACGCCTGCCTCTCGTCACCTTGATTATAAGTCAAAGATTGTAGGCCAAAGTTTGTAGGCCAAAGTTTGATCGCAACGATCGGATAGAAAACCCCGGCTCAAACCTCTTATCTTGAAGTCAAGCAATTAGAAAAACAACCCTCGTAACCCGTTGAGAGGTAGAAGCTGTGAATCAACTGATGCAATCACTTTCTGAAGAAGCACTCTGGCGAGCGGTTCTCGATCGCGATCCCAAGTTTGACAATCGGCTTTTTTATGGGGTTCGGTCTACCAAAATTTATTGTCGTCCCACCTGTCCGAGTCGCCGCCCTGATCGCCGTCAAGTTTGCTTTTTTGAGTCGCCCCAAGCTGCTGAGGCGAGTGGCTTTCGTCCTTGTAAGCGTTGTCATCCTCAACAAGCGATCGCTCCAATTCAAGAAAAGATCTTGTCAGCCTGCCGTTATATTGAAGCGCAGCACGATCGCATTCCCACGCTCACAGAATTGGGCACTCAGGTTGAGATGAGTCCGACGCATTTTCAGCGAGTGTTTAAGCAAATGATTGGAGTGAGTCCGTTTGAATATGGCGACGCTCGCCGAGTTGAACGCTTGAAGCAACAATTACATCAAGGCGAAGAGATTGCGATCGCGCTCTACAGTGCAGGGTACGGTTCTAGCAGCAGACTTTATGAGAAAGGATCACAACTTGGCATGACACCCGCAACTTACAAAAAACACGGTTTTGGTGAAGCCATTCGTTACGCCACGGCCGACACTCCTCTGGGAATTTTGCTGATTGCAATGACCGATCGCGGTTTGTGCAGTGTCCAACTTGGAGAAACTATAGAAGATTTGGAGAATGAACTACAAGCGCAATTTCAAAAAGCTTCTTTGTATAAAGCGAGTGATGATCTGCAAGCGTGGATTCAAACGTTCGTCAGTTATTTGAGTGGTTCTTTGCCCTTACCAGAATTGCCCTGTGATGTGAGAGCAACGGCTTTTCAAATACGGGTGTGGCAAGCTTTGAGGCAGATTCCGATCGGAACCACCATCACCTACAGCGATTTAGCGATAGCGATCGGGCAACCCACTTCGATTCGAGCGGTGGCCAGTGCTTGTGCAAGAAATCCGATCGCGCTTCTTGTGCCTTGTCATCGGGTCGTGCCCAAAACGGGCGGCTTGGGTGGTTATCGCTGGGGCGTTTCTCGTAAACAGGCATTACTTGATTTGGAGAAACAATATATGACTAATTCTCAATAGCTGCTACTAAGAGATTAGACCTCCTGCGCGAATCCGGAAACGCCCCCTAAATCCCCCACAAGTGAGGGACTTTGAGCCAAGACTTGCGGTTTCAAAGTCCCCCAGAATGGGGGATTTAGGGGGCACAAGCCGACCCAAACGGAGCAAGACCTAAGCGGCAGGTGACATCGAAAATTCTATTCATGCAGGAGGTCTATTAACGACGTGTTTGTTTAAGCACCCAATAAGCTGAGGTTAGTGTCATCAGAATTTGACCTATTTGCATAATGGGATCGAATCGCCAGCCATAAAGAACGAAAATAACACTACTGATGAGAAGAAAGACTGCAAGAACGATCGCTGCAACTCGCACAGGACGGCTAGACTGAGCAAAGAGTAACAATTTCAGCCCCAAATAAACTAACGCCAGTCCACTCAACGATGCAAAATTCAATTGAAAATTTACCATAATTTATGAACGATGATCTTGAACAATCCAATAGACATTTGAACTGACTAGAAGCAATTCACCAAACTGCATAATTGGATCAAATTGCCAACCATAGAAAACAAGAACCAAACCAGCTAGAACATAGAATGGAGCAAGAACAAGATCTTGAAGTAATGTTTCAACCCTGGAACTTCCATGAGCCATCAGCTCTGATAGTGGCAAAAATAGCCCTAAAAGCACCAAAACCAACCCCAGAAGACCTACAATACTAAACTGATAATTGACCATTTTGATTTTGGAACCTAGCTTTTCTGGTTCTGCTGAAGTATGTCGATTTTATGGTGGCGATCGTCTCAATTCAAGCCAAGCACAAAGTTCTGGAGTCGGTTGCACGATATGACCTTCGTACAAGAAAGCCAGTGTATTCAGTCTTGTTTTGATTCTTCTAAGCTGTCGAATTTCATTTAGGTGATTGAGAAGATAGCCCCGCTCATTCTGATGCTCTGACCAACTTTCTGCTTGCTTTCTGACTTCTAAATAAGACAAATTATTGAGTGCCCAATTCACAACAGTCTGAATGTCTAAAATTGGATGTCCCACAACCGAACCCAACTGCCTAATCATTCCGAGCCTCAACACCATTGCTGAATTGAGAAAAGATTCGTTGTCAGGAACACCTGTTGTTTGAGCCAGCTTTTCGTAGACTGAAACTGCAACTTCTGCCCACTTTAAAGCCGTCATGCGATCGCCCTCTACCCCAGAGTGAGCTACTGAGGTCGCCACTTCAGCCAAACCATGCCCTTTTGCCGGACTTTTTCACATCCTAGCTTCCGAGCAACTTTGGCTAATTCGCTGGCTTTAGCTGGCATCTGCGACAACCAATTCAACGTCTTTGGGGAGCGATCTCTTCGAGTTACCCGCAAGGGGTCGTCCAGTTTCTTCGTACTCTTCCCCAATTATGTCAAATACGTTGTGTAATTCGGTACGGGCTGCGTCTGGCGTTTCTCCCCAAGCATGGCAACCCGGAATCGCAGGTACATAAGCGATAAAAGTGCCGTTATCATCTGGACGAATCACAATTGTATAGTCTTGCAGAGCATTTCATTGTGAACAGTTTAAGGTAAATTGCTTCTGTTTTGACCGTAACATGAAGTTCTACCGTTGTTGAGCTTCTGCATAAGCTGCGTAAACGCCTTTGACGTTGTACCAGTTGAGAAAAATTCGGGCGACTTCGAGAGCGAGTTGGGGTTTGCCTTGATCAATTAGCCAGCGCAGCAGAGGAGCCATTGTGCGCTCATTGAGCAAACCGCCGATCGTCAATCCTCCCCACAACAAACGATGAATCCACGTCATTTGAATCATCATTCGTACATTCCAGGTGGGATGCTTTTGGTAAAACAAAACGCCCATGCGGCCGCGTTGAATTTCGATATCAATCAGTTTGGGAATCTGTTCCAAAGAAAAAGCGGGATGCCAATGATAACCAACCGCATCGGGACATTTGATCAGCTTCAAGCCCAACTTTTTGAGCCGAACGCCTAACTCCAAATCTTCCCAGCCGTAAAGCTGAAAGCCTGTGTCAAATAAGCCTGCTTCAATTAGCCAGTGACGCGCGATCGCCACATTCCCCGTCGCAAAATAGGCCGCCGAAAAGTCCGTCACCTTAAACGGCTCAGAGGTCGGATCGGCAAAATTAGCCGTATTGATCACTCGTCCGTAAGTGAAAAGGCGAGCAGGTTCACCTGTGCCAGAGGCATTGCCCAATTCTTTCTGACCATCGCTTAACGCTGCTGCATGGGATTTGAGAAAAACGTCCGTGACGACTAAATCGCTGTCGATAAAAATAATCGTGTCGCCGATCGCCTTCTCCACTCCCAAATTTCTCGCCGCCGATGCGCCTTTGTGATCCTGGCAAAACAGCTTGACGTGAGGAAACGCTTCAGAAGTCAGCCAATCGACCGTGCCATCCGTCGAGCCATCATCCACGACGACCACTTCATACCCAGAGAACTGAGCACTGGACTGCTGACGTTCGAGCGCCCTCAAACACTTCTCTAAAATTGGCTTGCGATTATAAGTCGGAATCACAACGCTGAAAAACACAGGCTCTTCCTCAAAATGACAGCTTCACACCCCGATTCATGTCATTCAATTTTGACAGTTCTCAAGGCTGATTGAAGACGGGACGCTGAAACAGAGACTTTTGATCCGAGTTGTCTGCTTGAGTCTGGTACTATCTACGCAATAAACGGCTACATCCGGCGATCGTCAGATTTCTGTGCATCTCCGGACATTCCGAAAGAAAGATAAGCTGCATAATTGTAAACTTGTTGTTCTACACAATTTGGGTAAATTCATGGGTCGCGCCAAAAAGGTTGTGCTGGCATATTCAGGTGGGGTTGATACGTCGGTTTGTATTCCTTACCTTAAGCAAGAGTGGGGAGTTGAAGAGGTCATCACGTTAGCGGCAGATTTGGGTCAGGGAGATGAGCTAGAGCCAATTCGCGAGAAGGCATTGAAGTCTGGAGCGAGTCAGTCTCTGATCGCAGACGCGACCCAAAGTTTTGTCAAAGATTATGCGTTTCCGTCAATCCAAGCGAATGCACTGTACGAAAATCGCTATCCCCTTTCGACCGCTCTGGCGCGGCCCTTAATCGCCAAACTATTAGTAGACGCTGCCGCCGAACATGGAGCCGATGCGGTCGCCCACGGATGCACCGGAAAGGGCAACGATCAAGTGAGATTCGATGTCTCGATCGCCGCCCTCAATCCCGATCTCAAAGTGCTGGCCCCCGCTAGAGAATGGGGCATGAGCCGCGAAGAAACGATCGCTTACGGAGAACGCTACGGCATCGAATCTCCGGTTAAGAAAAAATCGCCCTACAGCATCGATCGCAACCTACTTGGACGCAGTATCGAAGCCGGCCCGCTCGAAGACCCCTACCACGAGCCGCTTGAAGAAATCTACTTGATGACCAAAGCGATCGCCGACACGCCCAACGAGCCTGAATATATAGAAATTGGCTTTGAACGGGGACTTCCGGTGAGTTTGAATGGTTTGGCACTGAGTCCGATCGAGTTGATTACGCAACTAAATACGATCGCTGGCAACCACGGAGTCGGCCGCATCGACATGATCGAAAACCGTCTCGTCGGCATCAAATCTCGCGAAATCTACGAAGCCCCTGCGTTGTTGGTTCTAATCCAGGCGCACCGCGATTTGGAGAGCTTAACCCTGACCGCAGATGTCACCCACTACAAGCGAGGCATCGAGGAAACCTACTCGCAAATGATCTACAACGGTCTCTGGTACAGTCCGCTGAAGGGTGCGTTAGATGCCTTTGTACAGCAGACTCAAGAGCGAGTCACCGGATCGGTCAGAGTGAAGTTTTTGAAAGGGAACGCGGCGATCGTCGGTCGGCAGTCCACCTACTCTCTCTACACACCCGATCTGGCAACCTATGGCGCAGACGACAAATTTGACCACAAAGCCGCCGAAGGCTTCATCTACGTTTGGGGCTTGCCCACCCGCGTCTGGTCACAAAATCTGCGGAAATAAAAGCCATTAGGAATTGAATGAGAAGGGACGATCGTGACGATCGTCTTTTTTTTCCTCCCTCCTCCTTCCTCCCTCCTCCCTCCTCCCTCCTCCTTCTCTCTCCTTTTTTCTCTCCAAAAACTTCCCCCCTTCCCACTTTTTCCTCGCACCTTGGGCAACCTTAAATCACGACCCTTCCTAAAAGTCGTCACTAGTAACGCAAGCAAGGTAAACGACAGGCATGACGAGACTCACTCCTCGGCATCTAGACGCAGAAAACAAAGAGCCAATCCCAGACACCTACCCCGTAGCCACCAGTCTGCAAACGCTCAAAGAATCGGATTGGCTGCTGAGGACGGTCGTAGAAAATCTGAATGATGGCGTGGTGATCACCGATTTACAAGACTGCGTTTTGCACGTCAACTCGCGCATGGCCAAACTCGTCGGCTGCACCATCGCAGAAATGATCGGCAAACCGTCTGGGCAATTTTTCTCAGCGATCGAAGGTTGGCTCCAATTTCACGCCGGGCAAGCCACTCAAGGACGACAGCGCTTTTATGGCTGGAAGGAAGGACAACTTCAGCGCAAAGACGGTCGAAAATTTTGGGCAGAAGTCAACGCTACTCTATTGTGCAACAATTCTGGAGAACCCACCGGAACGCTAATCACCGTCAAAGATATCACCGAACGCAAATGGCTCGAAGAATATCTGCGATTGCTAGAATCAGTCGTCGTGAATGCCAATGAGATAGTTATGATCTCACAGGCAGAACCAACCGAAGACCCTCTCAGTTTGCGAATCGTCTACATTAATGATGCGTTTCTACGAGTGACAGGCTACAACTCATCAGAAGTGATTGGCAAGTCGGCTCATCTTTTGCTGGGAATAGACACCGCTGAGAGTGAGGTTGATCGCATTCGGGCTGCCCTACTCAAATACGAGGCCGTCAAAGCCGAATTGATTCTCCATCGCAAAGATGAGACTCCGTTTTGGGTCGATCTCAATACTGTGCCGATTCGAGACGAACAAGGTAAAGTGACTCACTTTGTCTCCGTCATGCGCGAAGTCACCGAACGCAAACAAGTCGAAGAACAACTGCGCCGCAATGCGTTTCATGATTCGTTAACGGGGTTGCCCAATCGTCTGCTGTTTATGGAGCGGCTGTCTCACACGGTCGATCGCCTCAAACAAAACCCCGATCTCCAGTTTGCCGTCTTGTTTTTGGATCTCGATCGCTTCAAAGTGATCAACGATAGTTTGGGTCACATGATTGGCGATCAGTTGTTGGTCGCGATCGCTCGTCGCCTCGAAGCCTGTGTGAGTCAGCAAGATACCGTTTCTCGTCTGGGCGGTGACGAATTCACCATTTTGCTCGAAAGCATTCGAGATGTCGAAGATGCTACCAAAATTGCTGAACAGGTACATCAGGCGCTCTCGACTCCCTTTGATCTCAATGGGCATGAGGTATTTACGTCGGCCAGTATTGGCATCACCATGAGTACGACTGCTTTTGAGCGTCCTGAAGATTTGCTGAGGGGGGCAGATATTGCGATGTATCGAGCCAAGGCCTCTGGTAAAGCCTGTCACGAAATTTTTGACACAGACATGCACACGCGAGTCGTCAATCTGCTGCAACTAGAAAACGATTTGCGGCGGGCCGTCGAGCGTCAAGAATTTTTGCTGCATTATCAGCCGATCGTCGCCCTGGCCACCGGAAGAATCGTCGGCTTTGAGGCTTTAGTTCGCTGGCAGCATCCCGATCAGGGCATGGTTTCACCAATCAAGTTTGTACCGATCGCCGAAGAGACGGGGTTGATTATTCCACTGGGGCAGTGGGTTTTAAAAGAAGCCTGTCAGCAAATGAAACGCTGGCAAACTCGCTTTCCTCAAGATCCGCCTCTGAGCATCAGCGTCAATCTGTCGAGTCGCCAATTTTCTCAGCCCAGTCTGATTAGTCAAATTCGCCAACTGCTTGCGGATACTGGATTGGATGCTCACAGTCTCAAGCTAGAAATCACCGAAAGCGCCATCATGGAAAACACCGAATCGGCGATGGATATGCTGCTACAACTCAAGGCGATGGGCATTCAGCTTTCGGTCGATGACTTTGGGACGGGCTATTCATCGCTGGGCTATCTGTATCGGTTTCCAATGGATTTGCTCAAGGTCGATCGCTCGTTTATTAGCCGTGTCGATGTCGATGGCGAAAAGCTAGAACTGGTTCGCACGATCATCACTCTGGCCTGGAATCTGGGCATGGATGTGGTGGCCGAAGGTGTAGAAACGACCAAACAACTCGCTCAACTCAAGGCGCTCAAGTGCGAATATGCTCAAGGTTATTTGTTTTCTAAACCTCTGAGCCGCAAAGACGCTGAGAAACTGATGAATATTGACCACCCGTTTAAGCATTTGGCTCAAGTGTTGCCGCCTAACGGACGAGCGATCGAACCCGCAGATTTTTGAGGCGATCGCTCCCCAACTTCGCCAGCCCAACGCTCGAAAAACGAAGAACTGTGCGATCGCGGACGGATTCAAATCCTATGCGACCTGCCACCTCCCACTCTCAACGAAGTATCTCTGCCAAAGCCAACACCGATAAGTCTGCGCGATCGTGATCAATCACCTTGACTTTCGATTCACCAACCCGTTCTCACAAGCGTTGATATTCGGATGAACGACAACTCTGAAAGGCCGTGTTGATTGACCTTCGGGCTGGCGGCATAACGGCGAAAGTGAGCGGCGGCAAGAGAACTGGAACGAAGCGCAAAGACTCTCTACCGTCCGCTCCACTGCCTTGTTAGACCGCGCCTCACCGATCACTTCTCAATGGGATCACAACGCCTCAATCTTAACAGTACCGCCCTCAATGGTATCTACCTGTAATCGATAACCGTAGAGTAACGACATTCCGAGTAGTGGTTCTGTTTCTGCTTCTGCCACATAAATCTCTCGATACTGCCCAGCCCAAATCACGGTTGCTGTGTACAAATCGAACAGAGTTTCGCTGCCATCGCCCAAGGTCACGATATCGGAAGCGCTCCAAGGTAAATCGAGAGTAGCGATGATTGAAGCGGGTAGAGACAGAAACCCAGTAAACCCTGTATCAATCACCGTATCAACTAATTGCTGCTGTCGATTTGCATTGCCCACGACAACAGGAAGCGTTGCCTCACGACGCAAATTTACAACTCCGTACATCATGGATTTTTCTTCAGACTCCGCGACCCAAAATGATCAACGGCACGATGCCCGATCCGAATGACCCAAGGTTGAGCATCGGGATTGCGCTCAAAGAGTCGGTTAGTTGCAGGCACAATATCCTCATCGATCTCAAAATCCCCGGTTTCGATGTCGATCGCGACAATTTTACCCTCATTTCCGGCTTCGACTTGCTGCCGAATGCCAGTCTCATAGAGTTCTTGCCCACGTCGGGCTAATTCTTCTTTGCTGTAACGTCGTTGGCGGACTGCCATAGGAGCGCCCTCAGTTGTAACTTTGCTTTTCCATTTTACCCTGAGCGATCAAGGTAGCGATCTCTTCCAGCTTAATTAGAAACCTTTTTAAGTTTCACCAGTAGAGTAAGACCTGTAGAGTCTCGTTCAACGCTCAAGTCTATCTTTTCCGAATTGCATGAGTTATGAACTAAACGTTCAATGTCAGCTTCACCTCGTTCATTGATGTGCCAGTTAGCTAAATATTCTATCCATACTCTATCTGGATTGCCATTTGCAATATTTGTGAAACATACAGATCCACCCACATGTAGTAAATCGATGAGTTTTGGAACCAACCACTCAATTTGACGATCGGTAAGGTAGTCAAAAAGACCACCTGCAAGAATTTGGTGAAAAGGCTTGTACGTCTGAAAACTGCGGATTGATTTGAACACATCGCCTGGAATGAGTTTGATTTTAGGGAGCAAACTCTCTAAATGGCAAAGTGAATACTGTAATGCGTCTGAATCTGCGTCGTTGAGGAAGAAGAGCGCATCTGTTTTCTCAAGTAGTTTATGAATTCCTCGGATGTCTCTAGAACTACCGCAAGCTATAGAGAGAATATGAGCTTTTTGCTCTGAGAACACAACTTCTTGAATACATTCTGATTGCCATTGAATTTTATTACGGTGCTGTTGAGCCGCTATAGTGTTAAGTGCTTGATACTCCAAATAAAAGCCTGCCGTCTTTGGACAGGCACTAATGGCATTTTCACAAATGTACTCAATCGTCTCAAAATCTCCTGGATATCCTCTTGGCCAAGTCTGAAGACGACTTATGAATGGTGATTGAGCATGTAATTCTCGTGCTGGTTTGAGAACATCAAGAATGTCAGATCGAGAAAATCCAGCATTCTCTGCCTCTCTAACAATCCCGCAAAGCGTGTGAACTGAGGAAGCTATTTGATGGTGCGCGAGTAACCGATCACCTGGAAGATTAGAAGTTGTGTTCAAAAAATTGATAACGCAGGATTGAAGTTTTTCAAGCATTAGTATATTTCGGCTCAACCATAAAGGAAAACGGACGCAGCTAAACTCATCCTAATTCCCGTACACTTGCTCCGTCAGCCGAAGAAAGTCAGGAAAAGGTCAGAGAAAAGCCAGATGATACACTCTTTAGAAAAACTTGAAGCACCATCTTACAGATGATCTAGCGGTCTAACGTGAAGCTCAACGGCTGTCAATTGACCCGAAACGGTAGACGAGAAATCTATCAACAGTCCGTTGCAGCGACGTGTTAGCCGGCTAAATCGCCATGAACCAGTAGCCTTGTCGCGCCGCCACACCCGACGATCGCACCGGAGCCAAGAGAACGCGAGACTCAAACCGGAGCCGATGGAACGTGGAACTCTGGAACACACGCGATCGACGCAAGCCACAAAGCCCTCAGCGCACCCCCGCGAGGAGCGGGCTAACGTTCGCGCTCACCGGACGTAGATAACCTTTGCAACTCAACCAACTATATTGAAACGTTCCGGTGCAGCGCGATTGTTATACGGTGGGCATTGCACTATGTTCCATCTTTGCTATGACCCGCTGCTTGAGATGAACACTTCAACAATCTCTACCCTTCACCAATAAAAGTAGCTCTACCAACCACGCTATCTAAAATGTGATCTAACCCCTCTACCAATGATTCTTTTTCATGAAAACCTATTTCTGGGTTGTTCAAGTAATGTTGGATGTCCTTACCAATGGCTTCAATCAGGGTAGATTCTTGAGTATAATTAGCAATCTCGACCTGAATACTGTGTTCTTCAAGCAAATCTTTGACTTGAATACGTTCTGATTCTGTAAGGTTGTTAGAATCAACAGCGTTCTTCAATAGATCAATTCCATCACCAAATAGCCAATTGAAAAAAGCTATTGCGCCCTCTTCCTGAACCTCGTTGGGAATAAGATTGCTCACCCCATCCAACAATTTACGTCTTGCACCACCCGACTTAGCCCGATTAGCAGTCATACATCCTCCATGAAGTACTGTCTTGTATAAGTAAAAGAAGTTTTTGTTCTCTCAACGATGCTCCTGATCTCTGAAGCGTTTAAGCAGAAGCTCACCCCAAATTGCGATCATTGTTAAGCGATTAGCTTTGAGCTTTTCTATACCTTCTTGAAAGTCATCAAGCTCCGACTCTGGTACTCCTAGCCGAACGCCCTCTTCGTAGCGAGTGAGATTTTCTTGATAAAGAACTTCTAGCTTTTGTAATTCTCCTTCATCCAACCAAATGCCGTTGCAGGTAGGACAAACATCTATTACAACTGCATTATCGGTCTTGTAAAAAGATCTAACCATAACGCTTCCACTGCATTTAGGACAGTGACGATACACACCTTGAGGTAGGTCAGCTTCAGTTAGCAAAAAAGAATCAGTGGGAACCTCTTCTACCTCTGCTCCACCAATTTCATGAGATAACCTATCTCTATCAAGCTCTTCTAAGACTTCTGAGTAATCTTTTTCGAGAGTCCCTTGTATTGCCTCTAATTCTCCTTGATCTAACCAAACTCCTCTGCATTTAGGGCAGAAGTCGATCTTGATATCAGCCTCATAGTTTTGAGGCTTCAAGTCCACCGACGTATCAACAGGGCATTTCATGCAACTATCTCCTGATTCTTCTAACGAAGAGTTGATGTAATACTTCTCACCAAGTTTCTTGCTAATCCGGAGAGCTTACGCTTAGATTGTCTTCATATACCAACAAAGTAGATCCAGGTAGCGTCTCCACCGAGGATTAAGCCGTATAACTTATGTTTAGACTGATCTCGTCTATCTAACTTCCCTGATTCGGGTGATTAGGCTGAAAATTGTCTGGCTAACCCTCTCAAAGGGGCGATTAGGCTGAAAAACTTTCGGATAACTCCTCAAATCTGAGATTAGGGCAGACAAGATTCTGTATAACACCCCAAATTGGGAAGTTAAGCAGAATTACGCTTGCCCCAAAATAATATCTCTGGATTGAGAAAATAATCCTGTTGCTTTAGGAAATCTTTATAGTCAGTACGGAGTATCACGTTGTAGTATTTAGTACATTAATACTACTTACCTCTCAGCAATCTGATCTATGGAACCGCGTCCCAAAAAACTGCTCGATCAAGTTCGCGATGCCACTCGTCTGAAACATTATAGACATTGAAGCTCTTCTTAGTCATCTGGCACTCTCGGAGCAAGTTTCTGCCTCTACTCAAAACTAGGCGCTCTGTGTCTTGACTAAAACGGAAGGTACAAGGAACGAGTCGATCCCCAAATGCCTGATTAACGTTTCTCCAAAAAATTGGCTATTCCAAAAAATCAAAAATCTGTGTAAGATGTTCCGCAGGTGGAGATCACGCCCCGGAAATCTGATCTAGGAAATCAAATCTCCGAGGACTTCCACCTAAGTTAATTGCACTAACTTTGGAGGCGTTCATGATTGTACTACGTCTGCTTTGCGATGGGATCTTGAAAGGTTGGAATCAAGATCCTGCATACCCTTCACACCTCTGGGGAACGTTTGAGCCGTCAGCGTTCCCATCCTCTTTGCACTAAACAGAGAGGACAAAACACTATGGCCGTTAGGAGATATCTTCCTGACTCGGTTTCGTTTGGCTTTGAGTTGCACTGCTCATCGGTTAGACGCTATCGAGTGATGGTGACATTGGATTTGCAAGAGCGGTTTATCTTTATGCCGTCTGGCATTCTCTCAGATGTCATCGATTCAATGGACGAGTTTATTGACCAACTGAGTGAAGTGGCATCAACGAAACTGGCAATACTCAAGTGGGATGGCAGTAGTGATTTAACGACTGAATATCAAATCATTCGAGTGTTGTCGGGTTATCAAGTGCAGCGATCGTTAATGAAGTTCAACATGGTCATTGGCGATAGTTCATTAATTCACTTGGAGGAATTGCACGACAAAAAGACGATTCAACTGTAGAAGATTTGGGAGTTCGATCGCACTGCATCGATCGTGCTTTGGGACTCCCTTTTCTGAATCTCTGAAACTCAGAAGCGATCGCCCTGTCCCTTTCTACTGAGATTTAAATTTCTAATTCTACAGTCCAATCTCTAACTGTCCGGCTGTATCTTCTGGCACCGTTGGCTTTTCGCTGCGTCCTTTGCGAAGTCCGATCGCAATCTTGCTGTGTTTCTCGATTTGGCTCATCACCTGTCGGGCACGTTGAATCACAGAACTCGGTAAACCTGCCAACCGTCCCGCCTCGATCCCATAGGAGCGATCGGCACCTCCCGGCTGGACTTTGTGCAAAAAGATAATCTGATCGGGCATTTCTTTGACGGTCACCTGATAGTTGGCAACATTCGGCAAGATGGAAGCTAACTCGTTAAGTTCGTGATAGTGAGTGGCGAAGATGGTTCTGGCTCGGATTTGAGTGGCTAAATGTTCGGCGACGGCCCAGGCGATCGACAATCCATCAAAGGTGGCCGTTCCCCGTCCAATTTCGTCGAGCAGCACCAGCGATCGCTCCGTGGCGTGATTGAGAATATTCGCGGTTTCGTTCATCTCAACCATGAAAGTAGATTGACCTGTCGCCAAATCATCGACCGCTCCGACACGAGTAAAGACGCGATCGCACACACTCAACTCGGCCGCTTGAGCCGGGACAAAACTCCCTACCTGTGCCATGAGTTGAATCAGCCCAATCTGACGCAGATAACAGCTTTTTCCACTTGCGTTGGGGCCGGTGAGAACGATCAGATCGGGGGAGGAGGGAGGAGGGAGGAGGGAGGAGGGAGTGCCCAGAGTGGCTGAATTGGGGACGAAAAAGCCTGCTGGAAGTGACTGCTCGACAACGGGGTGACGGCCTTCTGTGATTTGAATGGTGCGACCTTCAAGCATTTGAGGGCGACAGTAGCCCTGGTAGACGGCGACTTCGGCCAGTCCAGCCAGCGCATCGACGGCAGCCACCGATCGCGCCACTTTGCGAATTAGTTCGGCTTGTTCTCCGACTTCCGATCGCAGTCCCGCAAAAATTTCGTACTCTAAGGCTCCCAATTCTTTACGGGCGTTGAGAATGCGGTTTTCTCGTTCTTTGAGTTCTGTGGTGATGTAGCGTTCTTCGTTGACGAGGGTTTGTTTGCGATCGTATTCTGGGGGCACCTGTCCAGCTTTGGTGCGAGAAATGCTGATGAAGTAACCAAACGTTTTGCTGTATCCCACTTTCAACGTCGGAATTTTGGTGCGTTCTCGTTCAGAGACTTCTAGTTGGGCCAACCACGCTTCATCGTCGGCGGCTTGCTGGCGCATTTCATCCAGTTGAGGCACAATGCCTTCGCGAATTAATCCCCCTTCTTTGAGCGCCAGAGGTGGACGTTCGACCAGGCGGCTGTGTAAATGTTTGCCCAACTGTTCGAGAATCGGCGGCACCTGCTGAACGGCTTTGAGGTAAGGCGATCGCGACTCTGCTACCAGCCTTCCTAAATCAGGCAATTTGCCCAATGACTCGGCTAATCCCACCAGATCGCGCGGGCTGGCTGTCCCCGATCCGGCTCGACCTGCCAACCGTTCGAGGTCATAGATTTGTCGCAGCAGCTTTTGTAAAGCTTCTCGTAGCGTGCCATTTTCGACCAGTTCTTGCAGCGTATCCTGTCTAGCTCGAATGCCTGCAACGTCTAACAACGGCTGTAACAACCAGCGACGCAGTGCCCGACTGCCCATCGGCGTGACGGTACGATCGAGCGCCCACAACAGCGACCCATGAAAAGTACCATCTCGCGAGGTTTGCGTGATCTCCAGATTGCGGCGCGTCTGATTGTCTAGCGTCAGATATTCTGTCAGCGTATAGGTGCAGATCGGCTGAAGGGGAATCTGAGTTTCTTTTTGGGTGTCTTCCAGATATTCCAGCAGGCCGCCAGCAGCGCGAACGGCTAGAGGCAAATGTTCGCAGCCCAACCCTTCGAGCGATCGCACCCGAAACCGCTGCAACAATCGCTGTCTCGCTTCGATCTGGGAAAAGGGAGCCTGGGGACGAAAGGTATAGCAAAACTGCGTCGGCAAACTGTCAGGAAGGTGAGCCGATTTTTCTCCCGGTCGCAGCAGTCCTCCCAGGTCAGGCGCATTCGTGGGAAACAAAATTTCCGCAGGTTGCAGCCGCATCAATTCCTGAGTCAGTTGATCGAGCGTCGAGGATTGCGTCGTCTGAAACTCCCCAGTTGAAATGTCTGCATACGCCAGTCCCCAATGATTTCCGGCGATCACAATGGCGGCTAGGTAGTTATTGCGCCGAGCATTCAACATGCCTTCTTCGAGCAGCGTTCCGGGTGTGACGACCCGCGTAATTTCTCGCCGCACCAGATTGCCCTGAGCTTCCGCAGCGTCTTCGACCTGATCACAGACGGCGATCGCGTACCCTTTCTCCACCAGCAGCGCACAATAGCGATCGAGCGCATGATGAGGAATGCCCGACAGCGGAACGCGCCCCACTTCTTTGCCGCCATCTTTGGAGGTGAGAACGATTTCTAGCTCACGCGAGACGACTAGCGCATCTTGAAAAAACGTCTCAAAAAAATCGCCGACTCGATACAGCAAAATCGCATGAGGATACTGGTCTTTAATCTCCGCATAGTGACGTAACATCGGAGTGAGATCTTGACGATTGACCGATCGATGGTCAGCATACCGAACCGCATGTTTGATCAACCGTTCGGGAACGCCGTTAGAGTCTGGATCAGTCGGTGCCGGATGAGAAACAGTCATGAATATCAGTACAAGTCTACTAAAACTTACTTTAATCCTAGCTTTCCTGAGTCTATAGCGGTTTTTGATGTTTTGAGTTCACGCATTCTCGCGCCTGCTACAATCCCTGTCTATGAGTGTCACTGTCCCTCTTCAAGATATAACGTTGCGCCCGGCGATCGCTGCCGATGTCGATTGGGGTGCGCCTTTGATGTTTGCGTCGGGGCCGGCTCTATTTGGCTATGTGTTTGCGTCTGAGCCACCGGAGGCAGCAGAAACCCTCCGTCAGGCGTTTGGGTTTGCAGGACACGCCTTTAGTTTTGACCATGCTCAAGTGTTAGAAGTCGCTGACGAACCCGTTGGGCTAATCATCGCGTATCGAGGCAACGTCAAGCGCAAGGCAGAAGAAAAAGTGCAGGGCGTGATGGCGCGAATCTTACCGCTCAAAAAGCTCCCCGGAATTTTGATGAATGTGGCGGATCTGACTCGCATCAAACAAGATGTCGCCCTGAATGACTATTACATTCTCAGTCTCAGCATTGCTCCAGAATGGCAGGGTCAAGGATTGGGGACGGCTGTCTTAAAGGATGCCGAAATTGAAGCTCAGGAGTTGGGCTGTCGATCGATTTGTCTGGATGTCCCCTACAGCAACGATCGCGCCAAAGCCTTGTTTGAACGATTAGGCTATCAAGTAGTCGCCAGCCGAACCAGCGATCGCTTTCAGCAAGCTACCCAGGTAGGCGGACTCCACCGAATGGAAAAGCGCTTTGGTTGAACTCATCTGAGAATCTGTTTGAAAAATATAGCAATCCTAAATGAGTCATGAACAGATTTTTGTCGCTCCGTTCCAGTCCGCTTCGCCCCCTAAATCCCCCATTCTGGGGGACTTTGAAACTGGGGAATGTCTCTTGAAATCTAGGAAGTCTCTCGGCTCAAAGTCCCCCAACTTTGGGGGATTTAGGGGGCACGATCAAGTCTGCATTTCACGAGTGATTTGGGATTGCCATAGATAGACCGGGATTTCGGTAAAGTGGTTTGTATGCTAAAGCCCCACGTCCTCAAATCTAGAACTCTCAGCATCACGATCGCCCTCCTCAGCGGCATCCTCATGGGCCTGACCCCCGCCCCTCTCAACCTCTGGCCCCTCGCTTGGATCGCCCTCGCCCCCCTGTGGATTATCCTCATCCCTCATCCCTCATCCCTCATCCCTCCCTTAGTTTGGGGAATCGCCTACCACGGAATCGCCCTCTCGTGGATTACAGGCTTACATCCCTTAACCTGGCTGGGAGTGCCTTGGCTGGCGAGTGTGGCGATCGTCTTTTTTGCGTGGGCGTTCATCACTCTATTGGGAGCCGGAACCGTCTGTTTGTGGGCGTGGGGCATGAGAAAATTGGGTCAGGTGGGGTCTGGGCTGCGCGTTCTCATGGGGACGGCTTTGTGGTGCGGGCTAGAAACGATTCGGTTGATGGGGCCGCTGGATTGGACATCCCTTTCTTACACCCAGAGTCCGTATAATTTGGCGATTTTGCATCTGGGTCAAATTTCTGGAGCGATGACGGTGACAGCGGCGATCGTAGCAGTCAATGGTTTAATCGCAGAAGCCTGGATTGCTCGACGAGTCCAGAGAAGTCGGCTTTTGGGGGGGGCGATCTCTTCGAGACATCTGCAAGCGATCGCTCTATGCTTAATTTTGCATCTAATCGGCTTTGGATTATACAGTCGTCCGCTGGTCGAAGTGCCAGAAGCCTCACTCAAAGTCGGCATTATTCAGGGCAACGTTCCCACTCGGATCAAGCTGTTTGCAGATGGATTGCGGCGGGCGCTTGAGGGCTACAGTGCAGGCTACCGAACCTTAGCCGATCAGGGCGTGGATGCTGTGTTGATGCCAGAAGGAGCGCTCCCGTTTCAGTGGCAGGGGACGAATCGAACTCAGAATGTCGTCTATCAAGCGATTTTAGAGAAAAAAGTAACGGCGTGGCTGGGAACCTTTGTGCCCCAGGGAGAACAGTATACTCAGAGCTTGCTGACGATCGCTCCCAATGGAGAAACTCTCAGCCGCTACAACAAAGTCAAACTCGTTCCTTTAGGCGAATACACCCCATTTCAGGAAGTGTTGGGCGGACTGTTTAATCGATTGTCTCCCATTCGAGCCGATATGCTGCCCGGATCGATGAATCAGCGCTTTGAAACGCCGTTTGGTCAGGCCGCTGTCGGGATTTGCTACGATTCAGCCTTTCCAGAATTGTTTCGCGCTCAGGTGGCAGACGGCGCACAGTTCATTCTGACGGCTTCTAATCTTGACCCTTACAGCACCACACTGATGGAGCAGCATCAAGCACACGATTTGATGAGAGCGATTGAAACCGATCGCTGGTCTGCTCGCGCCACAAACACAGGCTACTCCAGCATTATCGATCCCAAAGGTCGGGTGATGTGGCGATCGCAGCCCAACCAGTATGAGATTCACGCTGGCACTCTCTATCGCCGCCAAACCCAAACACTGTACGTAAAATGGGGCAATTGGATTACGCCGTTGCTCATTGGAGTGGGAGCGATCGGCTTAGGGCTTCACTGGAAGCGGGAGCGATCAACCTAAAAAATTGTGAATTCAAATTCAATGGATCTCTCTGCTACGGTTGCAGATTCGGTAGCCCCTAAATCCTCCACGAGTAGAGGACTCTGATCCAGCAATCTTATCTTAACGTGAATTCGATGAGAGTTTTTCCGCTTCGTTGTTCACGACTTTTGCCCCCCAACCCCCCAATTTTGGGGGACTTTAAGAGAGGAGTTCTGGTTCAAAGTCCTTCACTGGTGGGGGATTTAGGGGGCGTTCCTGGAGCTAAAAGCGAAGCGAAGCGTTCATCGAACTGACGTTATCTTAAGTCCCCCAATTTTGGAGGCAGAAGACGAGAACACCGAAGCGAAAAATTCAATCAACCTGACCTTAAAAAATCTCTTGCTCCAGCAGTTTCCCGCCCTTTACCTCCAAAATTTGGGAGGAGTTGATCCACTGGGCATCAAAGGAGCCAAGATGAGTCGTGGTGATCAGCGTCTGAAACCGATCTTGAATCGCATCCAACAACTGATTTTGACGACTCAAATCCAATTCCGCCAACACGTCATCCAACAACAACAACGGCGGCTCACCAATCACATCTTCGATCAGCTTTAATTCGGCCAGTTTGAGGGCGAGAACAAGGGTGCGCTGTTGTCCCTGAGAGCCGTATTGACGAGCAGGCGTATTGTTGATCGTGAATTCTACTTCGTCACGGTGCGGGCCGACGATCGTGGTTCCTTGATGCTGTTCTACAATTGCACGCTGCTGAATCTTTTCTAGAAACGCTTTCTGCAAGGCTTCAGGATCATCTTCTACCAACTCCACATTGGGCGCATAGCGAATTTCTAACTGCTCGGTACTGCCGCTAATCGACTGATGCCACGATTGAGCGAACGGAACAAGCCGCTGCAACACTCTAGCGCGACGACGAATTACACGAGAGCCAGCGATCGCCAGTTGAGCATCCCAAAGTGCCAGTTCGGAAGTGTGAGGAGGGAGGAGGGAGGAGGGAGGAGGATCTTGAGAGTCGGCTTTGAGTCTTGCTTTTAATAAAGCGTTGCGCTGACGGAGAATTTGATTGTATTGCTGAAGCACGTAAGCATAAATCGGCTCTAGCTGCACCAGAAGGGAGTCAAGCCAGTGACGACGCTGATCGGGGCCGCCGCGCACCAGATCCAGATCCAGGCTAGAGAATTGCACCATATTCAGCGTGCCGAGAAAGTCAAGTTGGCGACGCAGATTTAGGCTGTTTAGAGCAACGGTGCGACGACCATTTTGGCGAAGCGTCATGGCGAGATCGACCGCTCCCATGTCCTTTTGTAGATGTCCAGTAATTTGAGCGATCGCTTCTCCATCTCGAATCAAGTCACGATCTCGGGAAGTGCGGTGCGATCGTAGCGACGACAACAACTCGACGGCTTCTAATAAATTTGACTTGCCCTGTGCATTGTTGCCTACCAAGATCGTCTTCGCTGCCGAAAAATCAACTTGCTGGTCAGCGTAGTTGCGAAAGTGACGAAGGTGAAGCGTTTTGAGATACATAAACCGTTGGCAGCTTTGCGATCGCAGCTAAAATTTTCTCTCCTTCTAGTCCACGATCTAGCGTCCAATTTTGGGTCTACATCGGCTACTTTTGGGTGGACGTTTGTTCTAACTCAACATAAGTCTCCCTTAATGTAGCGCCCGATCGCGGTAATTTTTCATCATTCACCACACAAGCAGATTCCAGCGATCGCAGGTAACCCTTTTTAGTCGGTGACTTGCCGCTAGATCCCCTTGGCCCTGAGAAAGAGCCGGACGCAAGCTAATGAAGTTTTTTGGCTGCGCTGGTTGGATCTTCTGCCCCCAAGCTGCCAATTCTGAGGGACTTTTAGACCAGATTTGCGGTTTAGAGTCTGGGATCGATCGGTTCAGTTTCCAGGGCTAAAACTCCGAATGTACATTCGTGTACGCGGCGGAGTGGCTCTTTGGCAACGAAGCGATCGAGGGCTTCAAGTCCCAGGGCAAATTCTCGCAAGGCGAGCGATCGCTTACCTGATAATCCTCTTTTTCGCAGTCTTTCCAGGTTTTGAGGAAGCGAATACTCAGCCCCGTAGATGATTCGTAGATACTCTTGTCCTCGACACTTGACCGCAGGCTGCACCGATCGCGATTGAGGAATAAATTCGAGTGGCTTAACTACCATGCCTTCGCTGCCTTGCTGAGTGCGATCAAGCCACCAATTGATTCCGGTTGCGACGCTTTCAGGATTTGTCGTATCCACGATTTGAGCAGCCGTTGCTAAAAGAAGATCAGAGTCGGATCGAGCGAGTTTGGCGATTTGTTCGAGATGCCACAGGTGAGATTTGTCCGTGTGAACCGTTCCCTCTGTGGCGAGGAGATGAAAGGGGGCGAGTTTGAGGTCGGCGATCGAGGATACTGACCAACAGTAACGACGGTAAGCTTGACAATATTGTTAAGTAAGCTGCGATCGCTGCTGATAGTGGGTTAATGGCACGTCGATGCCTCGCGATTTAGCCTGGTTTAGGAGCGCGATCGCATCTGTCAAGGCAGTTTGGGCAGCCCTTCCGACGGGGGCGTACTGCTGTCGCAAAAGTTGTTGAGCTTTGACCGACCAAGGCATGAGTTCGCAGTCGAGACACACCCAATCGGTTTGCAAGTCCTCCCAAAAATCAGTGGCAGAAAGGGTCGATCGCAGTCGATCTAAAAATTCCGTTTCGAGTGAACGATTGTCGAAAAAAGGTCGTCCGGTGCGCGTGTAGCAAATGCCAAACCGATTATCTGTCACACCAAATCGCGCTTGTGCAGCGTCGGAAGATTTGCAGACAATCACAACTGCCCGCGATCCCATGTGTTTCTCTTCGCACACCACTTCTGTGATTCCCTGCTTGCGATAGTACGCAAAGGCTTCGGCAGGATGTTCTAAAAAGCCTGCTTCTTTAGAAGTTTCAACCGGGGACATCGTGGGCGGCAGGTAGATCAGCCACTTGGGATCGGCCGCAAACCGACTCATCACTTCTAACGCTGCGATCGCATTCTCTGGACGAATCGTAATCGGACGATGTAAGCGTGGCGTAATCATGCGTTTGCCTGTGACATCCGCGATATCTAAAACGTCATCATCCTGTTGTTGAAGCGTCAAAGTAGACTGAGCAACCAGCGGGCGAATCGGCTCACAATAAACCTTTTGAGCGGGAACCGAAACCAGTTCTTTTTCGGGATAGCGTAGTGCAGTCAGATTGCCGCCAAACACACAGCCCGTATCGATGTCGATCGTGCCATTAAGCCATACAGGAGTCGGGACAGGCGTATGACCATACACGACGATCGCCTCGCCTCGATAATCCGATGCCCAGTTATAGCGCACAGGCAGCCCAAATTCGTCGATTTCTCCAGTCGTCTCCCCATACAATGCAAACTCTCGAACTTGAGCCGACCCGCGCCCTTGATAGGCTTGTTTCATACCAGCGTGAGCAACGACGAGACGACCTTGATCTAACACATAGTGACTGACCAGAGAATCGAGAAAAGATTGCAGCGATCGCAGGTCAGATTCTTCTAGTGATTCGAGTTCTTTTAGGGTTTTGTCGAGGCCATGATTGACTTTGACGGTTTGACCTTTGAGCTTGCGAAGTAGCTTGTAGTCGTGATTGCCCGGAACACAGAGCGCACTTCCCGCCGCGACCATTTTTTGCACCAGATTCAATGTGTCAAGAATACGATCGCCGCGATCGACTAAATCTCCCAAAAAGATCACTTTCCGATCTTCTGGATGATGATAGGTTTGTTCTTTAAGTTGATATCCCAGTGTTCGCAAAAGTGTTTCTAATTCGTCACAGCAGCCATGCACATCGCCAATAATATCGAAAGGGCCGTGTCCGTGTTTTTTGTTGTTCCAGAGCGGTTGACGGATGATTTCAACGGACTCAATTTGCTCGATCGAAGAAAGTACATGAACTTGACGAAATCCCTCGCGCTGAAGTCCTTTGAGGGATCTGTGAATGTTTTGAATATGGCGACGAACCACATGATCGCCAAACTGACGATCGGGGCGACGATGATTGCGATCAAGGCACACCTGCTCCGGTAGATTCAATACAATTGCGATCGGAAGACAGTGATAGCGTCGTGCCAGTTGAATCAGATGTTTGCGATCTGCGGGCTGAGTGTTGGTGGCATCAATGACGGTTAATCGTGCTCGATCCAGGCGTTTTGCGGCAACGTAATGCAACACATCAAATGCATCTTGGGTGGCAGATTGATCCAATGGATTGTCTGAGACCAAACCGCGACAAACATCAGATGAGACTATTTCAGTGGGCAAAAAATGCTGATGGGCAAAGGTTGATTTTCCAGAGCCAGAAGCCCCGATTAAAGTAACTAACGAAAGTTCAGGAATTGTGATGTTCATGGGCTGCTCTCTTCAAAAATTGCCAGTTGCGTCGGGGCACCTACGACTAAATCGAGCGCTCCGATATCCGCGAAACTGACTGTGTAACCAAACCGTTGAGAAACTGTAGTCGCCCAGGTTTGAAATTCTTGGCGTGTCCATTCAAATCGGTGATCGTGATGGCGTAACGTTCCCGTTGCTAATGTTATAAATTTAACGTTGTATTCACGGTTGGGAGTTGTGACTAAAACGATGCGCGGATGGGCGAATTCAAAGACGACTCGTTCTAATGCGGCAAGTCTTGATTCGTCGAGGTGTTCAATAACTTCGACCAGGGTAGCGGCATCGTAATTTTCTAAGCGGCGATCGCGATAGGTCAATGCGCCTTGAAAGAGGTGAATTCTCTGCTTTTGGGACTCTGAAATCAAAAGGCGATCTAATTTTTCTTGGGCGATTTCTAGCGATCGAGACGAAACATCCAGTCCTGTAATCTGCTCAAAAAACACATCTTTGGCTAACTGAGCAACTAGTTTTCCTTCTCCGCAACCCAAATCAATCACTCGTTTTGCATGAAATTGTTTGAGGCTATCAATCACAGTTTCATAGCGTATTTGATTTAGGCTAATTGGTTTCTCACTGGCTTCAGCCTGGTATGAGCTAATGGGTTCAGGCGATTCTTCTGAGCTTAATTGGGCGAGTGCTGCCTGGGCAAGATGCTTTTGTCGCTTGAGATAACGCTGAGTAATTTGCACTTTTTCAGGATGCGAACTTAGCCAGCTTTCTCCATGCCGCAGCAGTTTCTCGACTTCTTCTTCCCCAACCCAATAATGTTTATCTTCATCCAACACGGGAACTAACACATACAAATGACTCAGCAGTGTTTGTAGCGTTGTTGTTGTTACTAGCTCGACGCTGTAGTAGAAGCTGTTTCCCCACTCTGGAAAGTGTTCGTCTAATGCAAGCTGTGTTGTCGTCACAACATATCCCAGCGGCTCAAATAAGCGATGCAAAAACTCTTGACCACCGCGACAAGGAAGCACCGAGAGCTTTACCCAGAGAGGAATTGGCTGTGAGGTCAGATCAGGACGATCTTTACACTGACCCGATAGTGCCGAGCGAAACACTTGAGCGATCGCAACACTCATAAACGAAGAAGCCACATAGGGGCGATCGTTGACATATTGATCTAATGTCGTAGCTTGACCGCGCACCAATTTAACGGGATCAATCTCTAACAACAGAACAACAGTGCAGCGATCGGGCGTTGCTTCGGGGTAAAACACCTGCGCGCGTCCAAACGATAGATCGAACGATTGAAAGCGATCGGGATGCTTGCCCAGCAGATAGCCCAAATCTGTCGCGGGTGAGTGAGTCGTAGTAATCGTCAGCAGCATGGTGGATGAGTTGAGCCGGGATCTGAGGATACCCAAACTTTGGATCGTCCTCAAATCCAGTTGTAGTATCTGTAGTATAACCTCAACCTTTACGATGGCAAGTGTCAAGCTGCCAGACCTCAACGCGAATCATCAAGCTAACCAAAACTGAGTCAACGCGGTGTCGCGATCGCCGCTACTTTTCGACAAAGGCGAATTGCGGATGGTTACAACCGTTCAGACAAGTTGTTTTGATGGCGTTGCTGATTGGAGGGATCTGTGGGAAGTGTCCATCTTTTCGCCCTCTAAATCCCCCAAAAATGGGGGACTTTGAACCTTGGGTTTCCTGCCGCTTTGGGGCACACCCCCTGATTCAGCAACGCCGTTTTTATGAAGCGATCGACCTGTACAACTGCAAGCAGACATCAAAAAACGTCAGTTCAATGAAGTATTCTCCACTTCGATGTTCTGAGCTTTTGCCCTCCAATTCGGTAGGACTTTAGAACAAGATCTCTGGTTTAAAGATCTGGTAAGGACATGACAGTGCTACACTCCTACTCCACCAGGTTAGTCAGAGATTTTGCAGTCGATCGAATCACATCACCTGCATTCGACAACACCTGAGATAAAGAACGCTGGTCTTGCAAAATAACTCGCGCACAGTTGCGGCCGGGGATTCCTGAAATCGAGCCGCCGGGATGAGTCCCTGCCCCCGTTAGAAACAATCCCTCGATCGGGGCGCGATAGTTAGCAAGCTCTGGCAGCGGACGAAAGAACATCATCTGATCAAAGGTCATATCCAGATGGTAGTAGTTTCCTTTTAAAACTCCGATACGTTCTTCTAGCTCTGGCGGACTTTCGACACGACGGGCAATCATACTAGATTTGACATTAGGCGCATAGTCGGACAGCTTATCTAGAACGCGATCGGCAACTTTGTTTTTGAGTTCTTCTGTCCAGCCTGTTCCCTTTAGTCCAGTGCCTTCTGCACCTGCAATTTGATAGGGCACAAAGAACTCGATCCACAAGGTATGTTTGCCCTCTGGAGCCATCGACGGATCGCGCATAGTAGGGACAACGACATACATCGACGGATCTTCTAGAGGAATGCGCCCAATATTGGGATCGGTATGAGCTAACTCAACCTGAGCAACCGAATCAGCAATCAACACAGACCCAATCAGATACTCATCTCGATGATTGTGATTAACAAAGCGGGGAGCCTCTGAGAGCGCACAATCGATTTTGAGAATGGCTTCGTTGTGGTTGGTGATGCGACGACTGATCCGATCGCGCAACGCAGCATCCACATCCCCCGGCTCCATCAACTGCAAAAACAATCGTTGAGCATCCAGACTAGACACAACGCCAACTTTTGCCCGATATTCTTGACCATTGGCAAGCCGTACCCCAACCGCGCGACCTTCATCAACTAAAACCGTTTTTACCGACTGGTCTGTCTTAATTTCGCCCCCCAAATCTTGCACACATCGCACGATCGCGGCTGTCAATGCTCCGGTTCCTCCTTTGGGGCGAGCCATGCCCGGATTGTGGCGCAGAGACATCATAATCGACCCCACAGCCATGTTTTTTTGAGAAGGTGGCGTACTTAATTCGGCGGCTAGACGAGCCAGGGGAGCCTTGAGAAACTCTGAATCAAAGTATTCATTAATTACATCTAACGGGCTAGTAAACATCGTGCGGATGAAATCTAGCGTCTGATCACCCGACCCCATCAGCGAGAACAGGTCTTTGAGCTTGCTGATGTCATAGTTACCCGCCATGTCCACAATCGATTTAGGCGGCGCATTAAAGAGTGGCGTGAGCATTCTAATGACCCGTTGCCAAAAGTCAGTAAACTCAGCATACTTCTGAGCATCTCGCGGACTGTATCGAGCAATCTCAGCACAGGTTTCTTCGACGGAGCGGTGAGCCAAAAAGTACTTGCCGTCAGGATGAGGACAGAAGACAACGGGATCGCAGAAAAGATACTCCAGCCCATATTTGCTCAACTCTAATTCTTGAACAACCGGCCCTAAGTGAATAAAAAGATGGTCGATCGCACAGGGATTAAACCTGAAACCAGGGGCAACATCGGGCATTAATTCTTCTGTGGTGGCGGCTCCTCCAGGGATGGAATTTTTTTCTAGTAATAAAACACGGTATCCCGCTTTGAGTAGGTAAGCAGCACAAACTAGCGCATTGTGTCCTGCGCCAATGATAATCAGGTCGTAGCTTTCCATGTCCAGCCTTGAGAAGAGTATTCTGCGAGATTAAGGACTCATGGCATTGCTTAACTTCTATCTAGGGAACGACTTTTTCTCGCTCATTCAAATAGAATTCAACCTGCTGTTGATTGCTGAATCTTGAGCGCTTGAAGCACCCGATCGCTGAGACTCTGGAGATTTCACCCAACCCCCTTAAAAAGCACCGTGTACACGCAAGTTGATCACTACGTTTCAGAATACTTAGGATCGTGAATTGAATAAGATCGATGATTGCCTGGTTGCTTCGCCCCCTAAATCCCCCATTCTGGGAAACTTTGAGAAAGCAGACATTCTAGAATTTGAGGCAGTTTCGCGGTTCAAAGTCCCCCAAATTTGGGGGATTTAGGGGGCAGAAGCCGAATTAAACGGAGCGAAACCGCGAGAATTACAGGTTGTTTAATTCACGATCCTTAGCAATTAATGTTAGCTTCGCAAGAGCCTTCGGAGGGCATCTATGATTCGTGCAGGAAGTCTACTGTTAGTCTCGATCGTGAGGCAGACAGTACTCACCCCTGATTGACTGACAAATCTTTTCCAGTAGGTTGGGTTGAACTCGGTGAAACCCAACGTGAGACAGGGGACTGTTGGGTTTCGCGTTGCTCAACACCAACCTACAAAGAACGGGGGCTTCAGGAGTTTTGTCAGTCAACCAGGTGCTCACCCTATAGTGAGTGATTCCTTTGGAGGAACCAGGCTTGAGCTAGTGGCTTCGGGTGTTTATGTGGTTGCGGCAAGAACGCGGCCGTTTTGCTCTTGGGGTTGCCAGCGGCTCAAATCAGCTATTTTGGCATAGACCATCAATGCTTGAGCCACCACCTGATCCATGTTGTAATACTTGTAGGTCGCTAACCGCCCGACAAAATGTACATTAGGAGTCGCATCAGCCAACGTTTTGTACTGTTTGTAAAGCTCCGCATTCTCAGGACGAGGAACCGGATAGTAAGGATCACCCTCCGCCATCGGAAACTCATACACAATGCTGGTTTTGTTGTGTTCTTGCCCAGTGAGATATTTGAACTCAGTGACTCTGGTGTAGAGGTGTTCGTTGGGGTAGTTGATCACCGCCGCAGGTTGGTGCGTTACTGTATTTAGCGTTTCATGCTTGAAGTTGAGCGATCGATAAGGCAGTTTGCCAAAACGGTAGTCAAAAAATTCATCGATCGGCCCCGTGTAAATCATCTCGCGATAAGGAATCATTTGTTGAATCTCACGATAATCCGTGTTCAACATAACTCTGATGTTGGGATGCACCAGTAGATTTTCAAACATGCGAGTAAAGCCGTGGAGCGGCATCGCTTGATAGGTATCGGTGAAGTAGCGATCGTCTCGATTGGTGCGTGTCGGCACCCTGGCAGTGACTGATTTATCAAGTTCTGACGGATCGATCCCCCACTGTTTGCGCGTGTAGTTGCGGAAGAACTTTTCATACAGTTCTCGTCCAACTTTGCTGACAACCACATCTTCTGAAGTGCGAATATAGTCTTTGGGTTCTGCAACCGATGCAAAAAACTCTTCAACTTCAAAAGAATTTAACTTTAGCCCGTAGAGCTTATTAATCGTATCGAGGTTAATCGGCATCGGCACCAATTGACCATCAACACTGGCCAGCACTCGATGTTCATACCGTCGCCAGTCGGTGAAGTTTGATAAGTACTCAAAGACATCGCGAGAATTTGTATGAAAAATATGGGGGCCATAGCGATGGATCAAAATACCATCATCGTTGTAGTGGTCATAAGCATTACCCGCAATATGAGGGCGACGATCGCAGATCAAAACCTTCTTTCCTAACTGACTGGCTAATCGTTCGGCTAAGACGCTGCCTGCAAATCCGGCTCCGACAATTAAATAATCAAACATTGAAGTTCCTTGTAGGGTTATTGTAATGTCATGTCTTTTGAACCTGTGTCACCTGGACATTAGTTTGAAGTAAAAACCTACTTAATCTAAAGCCTAAATTGCACAAGGCCTTTATTCGTCAAAAGGCTAACCAGGATTAGAAGTCTAATTTGTTTGAGACTGCTTTTGAGTAATCACGGCTGTCATGAGTTGCTTCATACTCATCCAGGTTTTGTCCCAAGAAGTTTGAGCAAGAAAGGCATCCACTTGACCCAGCCAGTTTGAAGTCTGCGAGTCTTGCATGGACTGTTCGATCGCTGCCACAAATCCTTCAACGGTATCAGCCACACGAACCAAACCCAACTCCCCATAGGGACGCACCACATCACGAATCGAAGTCGAAACAACAGGCTTTCCGGCAGCCAGGTATTCTGGAGTTTTGGTCGGGCTGATAAATCGAGTGGACTCGTTGCGGGCAAACGGTAAGAGTGCTACATCCCAGCCTGCAAGATAAGTCGGTAGCTCTGAGTAAACTTTGCTGCCTAGATAATGAATGTTTGAACCAATTGGTAGGCTCTTGGAGTCAATCTTTACCACAGGGCCAATTAAGATTAGCTGCCAATCAGGGCGGGCTGTCGCAATGCCTTCTAAAAGCTCAAGATCCATCCGCTCATCAATTACGCCACAAAATCCCAGTCGAGGATGAGCAATCAGAGCTTGATCTGCGGGATCACTCGTCTCTCTTCTAGCCTGAGCAAAGTGGGGGACATCAATACTACTCGGAAAAGCATGAATATTGGAATGTTGTTGCTGCTTGGCTTCATATAAACTCTGTCCGCCCGCAAACACCAGATCGGCGCGATCGAAGAGTTGTTGTTCAAAGGCTTGTAATGCAGGTGATGCACCCTTAAAGGCAGATAGCTGATCCATACAGTCATAAATGATCGCAAGCGACTCTAAATGATCTGTAAAAGACAGCGCCATTGGGGTGTAATACCAGAGAATCGGAGTCTCTATCGCATACTCTGCAAATAACTCATCAATCAGCGATCGCTGCATCGCGGTTAGCATTTCTTGACCAAGACCTTTGGGCAAATGAGGCACGACCACCCAAACACCACAGTCCTGCTGAGTAATTTTAAGTTGCCAAGTACTACCCGACTCATAGATAGGTTCTTCAACAAAAAACACACAGCATTCTTGAACACATCGACTTAAGAGATGCTGCGGTCGTTGATAAACAAAATTCCAACGTAAATGTGAAAAACAAACGAGAGTTTCTAGTCTAGAAGAATCTGTTTTTGAAGCTGAATAACTTGACTGAAAAGACTGTAGTAAGGCTTCTTTAGAAAGCGTTTTTCCTGTTGATACAATACCCTGTAGATCGTTAATAAATGCCCGATCTGACGTTGACATGGACGTTTATCCTTATCGTTTTAGATCACTGATTGAACCCATGATGAAACTATTCTTTTTAAATAGCGTCTACTGAAAGTAAGATACGAAATGAACAGCTACAAACCAAATAGTTAATATGATTTGTTATAATAAATACAGAATAGGCTGTTACAAAAATGGCTTTCTTTTACTGAGATAGCGGTCAAAATAACTCGCAAAGGGGTTAGTTTAATTCCCTCAGACAAAGAGAATCAGAAATCTCAATATTCCTCAGCAATTATGCTCATTTTCTACAAAATGTTATGTTAAGTTGAATTGCTGCGAAAGGTAACATGTCTAACGAGTTCCTACAGTGGAATGGTGAGCTACCTCTTAAGGAAGAGACGATGAAACTACTTGGAAAGTGTTTGGACGATCGTTGTCCGTCAGATTCTAATGCACTCGCGATGATGAGACAGCTTGAAACAGGCTATCCGCGCCCTCAGCTTCAGCGGGGCAACTGGACGACGCTCAACGGCACCTGGGATTTTGCCTACAATGATGACGAAACCTGGACGACCCCGGCTGATGTCACCGACTGGACACACACGATCGAGGTGCCCTTCTCACCCGAATCAACCCGCAGTGGCATTGGTGATACCGGATTTCACCCTAGCTGCTGGTACAAGCGCGAATTTGATATCACGCGGCGAGGTCGTGAACGAGTCCTACTACATTTTGGCGCAGTAGACTACTCAGCGCGGGTGTGGGTAAATGGTCACTTTGTCGGGTCTCACGAGGGCGGATATACTCCCTTTAGCTTTGATATTACGTCGGTACTACAGGCAGGTGTACAACACATTACCGTCTGGGCCCAAGACGACCCCCATGACCTGGCAAAGCCCAGAGGCAAGCAAGATTGGCAACTCGAACCCCACAGCATCTGGTATCCCCGGACTACTGGAATCTGGCAAACCGTCTGGCTTGAGTCAGTTGCGTCCACTTACCTCGATCGCATTCGCTGGACTCCTGACCTCGAACGCTGGGAAATCGGATTTGAAGGCTCGGTTGCGGGTGAGGTTCTCGACGCATTGCAGCTTCGGGTCAGACTCAGTGTTAACGGGCGATTGTTGGCAAACGATCGCTACGAAATCATTAACCATGACACCCATCGTCGCATCGCGCTCTCTGACCCAGGCATAGACGACTACCGCAACGAATTACTCTGGAGTCCCGAAAAACCAACCTTAATCAATGCTGACATTCAGCTATGGCACGGCGACCAACTGCTTGATGAAGTAAAGTCCTATACGGCGCTACGATCGCTCTCGATTCAACGCGATCGATTGGTGCTCAATGGTCGTCCTTACTATATGCGAATGGTGCTGGATCAGGGCTATTGGGAAGATACCCTGTTGACTCCGCCTTCAGATCAGGCTCTACGTCTCGATGTCGAACTGACCAAGCAGATGGGCTTTAACGGGGTGCGAAAGCATCAAAAGATTGAAGACCCTCGCTTTTTATATTGGGCCGATGCCTTGGGGCTGCTAGTCTGGGAAGAAATGCCCAGTGCTTATCGGTTTACTGGCAAATCTGTCAAGCGCCTGACCGAAGAATGGACACAGGTGATTGAGCGCGATTTTAGCCATCCCTGCATTGTTGCCTGGGTGCCCTTTAACGAATCGTGGGGAGTGCCCAACCTGGTCGAAACAGAAGCCCATCGTCACTGTGTTCAAGCCCTGTACTATTTAACCAAAACGCTCGATCCGACTCGTCCGGTGATTGGTAACGATGGTTGGGAAAGTACCACAACTGACATTCTGGCGATTCATGACTATGATCAAACGCCTCAGCGGTTAGCCAAACGCTATGAGTCGAGTGCAAAACTGCCAGAGTTATTCGATCGCCAACGCCCCGGTGGTCGCATTCTTACCCTCGATCAGTTTCCTCATGAGGGGCAGCCGATTATGCTCACCGAATTTGGCGGTATTGCCTACACCCCGCCTAAAGCGCTCGAAGCTGACAAAGCCTGGGGATATATCCGATCGAGCAATACGACTGATTTGCAGAATCGCTATGATGCCCTGCTGCATGTGGTCAATCGAGTTGAATTATTTAGTGGGTTTTGCTATACGCAGCTAACCGATACCTTTCAGGAGGCAAATGGGCTGCTGTATATTGATCGCACGCCCAAGATTCCCATTGAAGCGATCGCGGCGGCAACTTTAGGTCAAAATTCTCTGATTGATATGACAGCAGAAGAACGCCGACCTAACATCGTTTAGCGCCCCGCCTCAAGGTCTACCGTCTACACACAAGTTGATTGATCTGTCATTGCCGAGAGGCTTCGCCCCCTAAATCCCCCAGTCTGAGGGACTTTGAGAAAGAAAGGCTATTTAGAATGCGAAGAAACTTCTCAGGGCTTGAAAGTCCCTCACTGGTGGGGGATCTAGGGGGCAGAAGCCGATTCAAACGAAGCAATTAACGGCTGGTGTGTACACGGTAGTCCTCCAGGTAGAGGAACACCTACTCTAAGGGTGAGGTTACAAAAATGGAGATTGTCAATAATTGATCACATGAGGAGAGTTTTACAACGCTGATTTGATGTCAACTTGACGGAATGTTTTGGCTTTGGTGTTAAGCGCTTCTGCCCCCTACTCCCCGATTCTGAGGGACTTTCAGACCAGACTTGCGGGTTTAGAGTCCGTTAGTAGTGGGGAAGTTAGAGAGGCTTTTTGGAGCGGCAAGCGAAGCAAAAAAGTCCCTTAATTTGACGTTAATTGAGACTGTCTCTAGCCGTTTGTCTACATTAATCAGAATGGTTAGCAATCAGAATGGTTAGCACAATCGCACTTCACAACAGTTGTAAAAGTTTTCTCGATCGCTGACAACTCCATTTTTGGATTTAATATTCCATGATTAGCAATCGTCCCATTGCCTTGGTTGTGGGTGTTTTTTCTGTTTTGAAATTTCTGGCTGCCTGCACCAACAACACCGCTTCAACGCCCGCCAATAACAACCCATCCGCAGATAACAGTACGCCCGTTGCCCAAAACCAAACGACCACAGACACTTTTAAGGCTGCAAAAGGCTGCAAAAATGTCGGATTATTGCTCCCCGAAACGGACACCTCAACGCGCTGGGAAACCTATGATCGTCCCCTGCTGCAACAGCAAATTACTAAAGAACTGCCGGGTGTTCAGATTCAATACGCCAACGCCAACAATGATGCCGACAATCAGCAAAATCAAGCCGAATCAATGCTGACTCGTGGAGCTTGTATTCTAGTGGTGGGCGCAAAAGATAGTCAAAAAGCAGCCGCGATCGTTCAGTCTGCCAAAAACGCTGGAGTGCCTGTGGTAGCGTACGATCGGTTAATTCAAGATGACGGTCTGGCCTATTACGTCTCGTTTGATAATGTGCGCGTCGGTGAACTGCAAGGACAATACATAATTGACCAGTATCGCAAAGGTGCTTATGGTCTCAAGCGTGGCTCAAATGTAGTTCTGCTCAACGGCTCACAGACCGACAACAATGCGCTGCAATTTCGTCAAGGTGCGCTGAATAAATTAAAGCCGCTGTTTGATAGTAAAGAATTGAATTTGGTCTTTGATCAATACACGCCCAACTGGGATGTCACCAGGGCACAATCGTTGACTGACAGCGTTCTCACTCAGGAAAACAACAACGTCCAGGCGATTTATGCAGCCAGCGATATTCTCTCTACGGGCGCGATCGCAGCCTTACGATCGCAAAATCTCAACGGTAAAGTATTGGTCACCGGACAGGATGCAAATGCTTCTAACATTCAGGCAATCCTCACAGGCGATCAAACGATGACAATCTACAAGCCGATCATTGACATCGCCACCTCAACTGGAAAAGTAGTCGCGGCGTTGAGCAATGGCACCGATCTCAAAGCACTAACAAACGCTGTGACCAAAACAAGCGGAGGAGCCGAAATTCCGTCTGCGTTGTCTAACCCGCAAGTTGTGGACAAATCGAATATCAAAAGTACTGTGATCGCTGATGGATTTCTTAAGGTTGAAGACATTTGTCGAGGACTTCCAGCAGGCGCGGGGGGAGTTTGTCCCTAAGCTGACTTAAGATCATTCAAGAATTCTAGTCGATCGCAATACGATATCTTTGAATTCCCAAAAGTCATTCTACATCAGGCTTCTGACTTTTTAAGCTACCGTGTACACACAAGTCGTTGTCGCTTCGTTTCAGGCGGCTTCAGCCCCCTAAATCCCCCATTCTGGGAGACTTTGACCAAGGAAAGATAAAGGAAAGATTTCCAAAGTTCAAAGTCATGACGACGGCTCAAAGTGCCCCATTTTTGGGGGATTTAGTGGGCGAAGGATCTCAGCAATGATAGATTGATCGACGTGTGTGTACACGCCAGACCTTTGAAGGGGGACTATGGGAAATCTAGCGACTATTCACCGACTAAAATTTTTATTAGCGATCGGCTGGATCTACAACTTTAGAGGGCAGATGTAATGCAGCAAAAATTGCATACTTCAACTGTTTCACCCAACTAAAAGATGTACGCCCAAGAATTGTGTAAGCCAGATGGCCGAAAGCTGACCCTGTACAGCCGATCGCCCATCGATCCCAGCATTCAAGCACCGAGTCCGAGTCACGACCCTGTGGTGGCAAATCCTCATCTGCGCTGGCATCCTCTGCGGGGAGAATGGGTGGCTTATGCAAGTCATCGTCAGGGCCGCACCTTTATGCCGCCGCCAGAATACAATCCCTTAGCCGCCACGACAAATCCACAGTTTCCGACTGAGTTGCCCCAGGGAGACTATGATATTGCGGTGTTTGACAATCGGTTTCCGTCGCTGACAATGCAGGCCCACAATCCACCTCAGTTAATTGTAGATACGCTACCTGCCAATGGTGCTTGTGAAGTTGTAGTCTTTACCCAAAATCCAAATACAACGTTGGGAAATTTAGAACTCGATCATCTCGATTTACTATTGCAAGTTTGGGGCGATCGTACTCGCATTTTGGGCAGTTATCCTCAAATTCAATATGTCCTTCCGTTTGAAAACAAAGGCGTTGAAGTGGGGGTAACGCTGCATCACCCTCATGGGCAGATCTATGCATATCCCGTTGTGCCTTCGGTTCCGGCTCGAATGTGGGACTGTCAAAAAGTGTATTACCAACAGCATCAAAGCGGACTTCTACAAGACTTAATTCAACAAGAGATTCAAGACAATCAGCGTATTGTCTATCAGGATGATTGGGCGATCGCCTGGGTGCCTGTGTGTGCCCGCTACCCCTATGAAGTTTGGCTTGCTCCAATTGAGCCTGTGTCTACATTGGCAGATTTGTCTAAACAACAGCGATCGAGTTTAGCCAGAGCCTTAAAAACTGTGACACTGAAATATGATGGCTTGTGGAACCGTTCTTTTCCCTATTTGATGGCCTGGTTTCAAGCGCCTTTAGATGGAGAAGCTCACCCAGAATTTCATCTACACGCGCAGTTTTATCCCCCTTATCGGACACCCGATCGATTGAAGTATTTGGCGGGGACAGAGCTTGCGGCTGGACTGTTTGCAAACGATGCGCTTCCTGAAGAAAAGGCAAAAGAACTACAGGCGGTCTTAGTTCAATTTTAATGTGTATCACTTTGTGAGGTTGCCCAAAGGAGCTAAGGGATCTACTGATAATTGAACTGACGCTAGTTTTGTTGGCTTGGAACGAAAATTTGTCCAGTTTGTCCGGTTGCTTGATAGCGATCGAGGACTTGCTGGGCGATCGTTTCTCCTTTTCCAGCAGCGACTAGTGCAACACAAGCCCCACCAAATCCGGCTCCTGTCAATCGGGCACCAAACACATCAGGAGTTGTTTGTAATAAATCGACCAGGCTATCTAACGCAGCGACAGAAACCTCATAATCATCGCGCAAGCTGGCATGAGAAGCATTCATCAACTCTCCAAATTGACTGGCTGAAAGAGTTGTCGATCGCGCTTTGAGAACTCGATCGTTTTCAGTAATCACATGTCGCGATCGCTGGCTGAGTAACCCTGGAAGGTGAGCGATCGCTGACAGGTCGGTGACATCTCGCAACGCTTTCACTCCTAGCTGTTTTGCGGCTTCCTCACATTCGGCGCGGCGTTGATTGTAGCCACTGGTCGCCAACTTACGAGGTACTCCACTATCGAGAACAATGATTTCGGCATCTGCGGGAAAGGGAAGTAGCTGTCGATCGAGCGATCGCGTATCCAAAAATAGCATATGTTGCAGGTCTGCCAGACTTGATGCCATTTGATCCATAATGCCGCAAGACACGCCCGCATACTGAATTTCGGCTTGTTGTCCTAGTTGAGCAATCTGAACATCATCGAGATCGAGACCAAGGAGCGATCGCAGCGATCGTAAAGTAGCCACTTCTAAAGCAGCACTGCTGGATAGACCAGACCCGATCGGAACTGAGGAAGTGACGAATACATTCAACGGGGGCACCGAGTAGCCTGCTTTGTTCAACACTTTGAGACAGCCGTAGACATAGCTAGAAAACCCTGTGGGAGTTGGGTCATCAAGGCTGACATCAATCTGTTCTTTAAGCTCAGTCGAGTAGACATGATGGCGATCGTCAGGACTCAAGCCCAGCCAAACAGTTGTCTGTTGAGGAATTGCAGTAGGTAAAACAAATCCGTCATTGTAGTCTGTATGTTCTCCCAATAGATTAACTCGTCCGGGCGCACTTGCCTGAACCTGGGGAGACGCATTAAAAACTTGCTCAAACTTCATGTTGATCGCTCCAACACAACGGGACGCTGCCGCCCCTCAACTTCTACTGTTGGCCATTGTGGATCAGCCGTGAGATTTTCTAAACGACCGTCAGAGTGAATGATAAAGGTATCTTCGATCTTGGCTCCTGGCAAACTCGGATTCCAGGCAACAGCCATCTGTGCAGCCAGTCGATCGTCGGTACTAGGAGTCGCAATCACATCGCGAGACAAATAGCCCGTTGTTCCCCCCTGATGATGTTGGCGAATCGCATCTGGATCGCCTTGTTGATTGTAGGACTGGGCGATCGCTTGATAAACCTGCTTGAGGGGCGTTCCGATTTGAGTCTGATTGAGCGCGATCGCTTCAACTTCAGCTACTTGACGATGTAAGGCTAAATCTATCTGCTCAAAGCAAACAAACCGAGTCAGGTTGGCATACAGCCCCGCTCCTCGCGCACAAAACACTAACATTGCCTGTTGACCGATCGCTTCAGAAGTCGGCACCGGATGACGGTAGAGCGGCGATCGACGTGCGCCAGCAGACAGCGTTAGGGCGGGATGAAGTCCTCGCTTCCAAAGCGCTTGTGCCCCGGCTCCAGCCAGTTGTTGCTCAGTCCAAGTCGGCTCGGCCTGCATCAGAACTTCAGTCATCGCTTCACTGGCCAATCGTCCAATTTGACGATAGCGATCGACTTCACTCGTTAGTAGAATGCGTTTTTGCTGAATTAAACTCAAGGGCAACATAGACTCGCCAGAAATCGGACGATCGCTGATTATCTTGCCATCATCCGTCACGGATTGCACAAACTGCTTGAGTGCGGTTGGATCTGCCCAGGGATAAGTCGCCAAGATGTAGCGATCGCGACCCCAAAGCTCCTCATCCTTAAAGCGGGGTGCCTCAATTTCACTAGTCAAGATCCAGGCAGCGTCAGCCGTCACCAGTACTTCCGCAACTCCGGTTTCTGCGGCTAGTAGCACCGTATGAGTTGCGCCTGCGGTTGCCCACATAAACCAATCTGTCCCCCGTAGCCAAAGTCCAGCCGCTCCTATTTCGTCAAGCGTTGCCCGGATGATTTTTAGCTTGTGGTCAATTTCTGTGGAAACTTGAGATAAATCAGAGCGTAGTTCAGACACAGCTTTGCAAGAATGGTCGCTAGAGTTTATGTACAAACGAATCACACTGAAGCAAGTGTCAGCGATTAAACCAAGACAGTCTTCACCTGTCGATAAGGTTCTCATTCTGACAATTTCTAATTTCAAGAACTTCTCTCTTTAGGTGGAAGAGTGAGTTGTATCAATTTATAATTAATATTCTGGATGTGAACTGCCAGTCTAAAAGTTTGCAAATAAATCTCTATAGAACCCATTTGACATTTCTTGTTGATATACAAGGCGTGTAGGAGAGCCGTTTCAAGCAGATCCTGAATTTAGAAGGAAAATCATTGTTCCGGAACAATGAGGAACATAAAATCCCGAAAAATATCAGCTTTGAAACACATTAAAAGATCCCAAATGGGTTCTATAGCAGTCCTGAACCTTGTGTGAAGATGTTTAAGTGATGATTTATTAGCCCTTAGTAATTGACGACTAACCCTGGTGGCAGCGTCCTCGGATTCAGGTGGAGGATGAGAATTACCGAGCGATCGTGGGATGATGAAGGGAAATACTGCCAGTAGACTGTAGCGTGACCAACCCTTTTCATCTTTATCTACCTGATGTTGACCAATGCCCGATCGTGGCTAATCTGCCTCATAGTGGTTTGATAGTTCCCGATGCGATGGTGCAGACGCTCAATGAGTCCTATCAGCACTATCTTCCCCATCAAGATTGGCACCTAGACAAGCTCTATGATTTTTTGTCTGATTTAGGAATTACCGTTCTAGTCGCGACCCACAGCCGCTATGTCGTTGACCTCAATCGATCGGCTCAAGAGCCATTATTTGGCAGCTTTTGGCAATCCGCAATTCCTGAGAAAACTGCGTTTGGTGCGCCACTCTATCAGACTGCTCCTTCTCAAGAAGCGGTGACAAGCCGAATGGATCAGTTTTACTACCCCTATCATCATCAGCTAGAAGCTTTACTCACTCAGAAGATCGATCGCTTTGGTCGAGTTTATCTACTAGATCTACACAGTTTTTTGGGGCCGATCGTCGATGATGTGTGTTTGGGCAATGTCAATGGAAAAAGTTGCTCTGAGTTTTTGATCTCAACCGTCGAGTCTGAGTTTTCTACACAGAGCTATCAGGTGGTTCGTAATAAAGTTTTTAATGGGGGATATATCACCAGACATTACGGGCTGCACCCTCAAGTCGAAGCGCTACAGATTGAGATTCGCTACCCCATCTACTTGCAGTCGAGTCAGCTAGAGCAGGACAATACACCCGATTGGGATGTGCCAGAGTTTCATCAAGCAAAACCTAAATTCAAAGCCATCTTTAGCAGGATCGTAGCGCTATTATCCTAACGAAGGATTTCATATAACTCCCGCTAACTATGTAGATGCTGCTTTGCCCAAAGAGCCGCTTGGACACGATCGCGAACTTCTAGCTGGCTTATAGTTCGAGTGATTGCTTGGTCGAGATGAGTCAGTGCGATCGTGATTTCCGACAAAAAAGCCTTACTTGCTTCGGTTAACTTGATCGGGCACTTGCTGCGATCGAATAGCTTGACTTCATAGGCTTTTTTAGGGTCGCTCAACAGGTCTTCCAAGGCTTAAATTCTCAAACTTAGCGGTGGCTGCTTGATCCCCAACTGACTGGCTGCCTGAAGTTATGACCTGACTGGACAACTGCTATAGAGTAGCAAATTTGCCGAAGCTCAAAGTAACTGAGAGACTAAAAATTCACAACCCATCTCCAAACTATAGGATTGCTATACCATTTATCTAATAGGTCGATGTGAGCCTTCTACAAAGCAATGATAGACACTAACCTGGGATTGAATCAGCAGACAACTCAACGCTGGCAGTTTTGGATCGATCGCGGCGGCACCTTCACCGATATTGTTGCTCAACGTCCAGACGGTAAAATTGTCGTTCACAAGCTGCTTTCTGAGAATCCCGATCGCTATCCAGATGCTCCTATTCAAGGGATTCGCGATGTGATGGGCATTGCTTCAGATTGTCCCATTCCTGCCGAGCAGATTGCAGTCGTAAAAATGGGAACCACAGTCGCCACAAATGCTTTGCTAGAGCGAAAGGGCGATCGAACCGTGCTGCTGATCACCAGAGGATTTCGGGATGCGCTGAAGATTGGCTATCAAAATCGTCCTAATATCTTTGCTCGTCATATTGTTTTACCCACTTCACTCTACGAACAAGTGATAGAAGTTGAGGAACGGTATAGCGCTCAAGGAGAAGAGCTAGTTTCCGTCCACATAGAACGTTTAGTTGAAGCACTGCGATCGGCGTATGAATCCGGTATTCGATCTTGTGCAATTGCCTTTCTGCATGGCTATCGCTACCCTGATCATGAACAACAGGTGGCTGAAATCGCACGAGCGATCGGCTTTACTCAAGTTTCAGTTTCCCACCAGGTGAGTCCGTTGATGAAGCTAATTAGCCGGGGTGATACAACGGTGGTTGATGCCTATCTTTCTCCCATTTTGCGGCGCTATGTCGATTCGCTTTGCGAAACCCTGAAAGGTCGTGTTGCCGCCGAGTTGACTTCATCAGACCAGTCTACTTGCAAGCTGATGTTTATGCAGTCAAATGGTGGGCTGACGGACGCTCAACGATTTCAGGGCAAAGACAGCATTCTATCAGGGCCAGCCGGAGGCATTGTCGGAGCCGTCAAAACAAGTGCGATCGCGGGATTTGGTCAGATCATTGGCTTTGATATGGGCGGCACTTCTACCGACGTTTCTCACTTTAATGGGCAGTATGAGCGCACCTTTGAAACTGAGGTTGCAGGAGTTCGATTGCGGGCACCGATGATGTCAATTCACACGGTTGCGGCGGGAGGTGGTTCGATTCTCACGTTTGATGGTTCTCGCTATCGAGTTGGGCCACAGTCGGCGGGCGCTTTTCCTGGCCCAGCTTGCTATCGGCGCGGCGGGCCGTTGACGGTAACGGATTGTAATGTGTTAGTCGGCAAACTACAAGCAGGCTTCTTTCCAGCCGTGTTTGGTGTTGAGGGAACCCGATCGCTGGATGTAGAAGTCGTGCATCAGAAGTTTGCAGAACTAGCTAGTAAAATCAGCGAGACAACAGAAATTCGGACTCCAGAAGAGGTCGCAGACGGCTTTTTAGCAATCGCGATCGACAAGATGGCTAATGCAATCAAAAAAATCTCCGTTCAGCGCGGCTACGACATTACAGACTATACACTCTGCTGCTTTGGGGGTGCAGGAGGACAACATGCCTGCCTGATTGCTGAAGCATTGGGAATGTCTCAGATTTTCCTTCATCCTTATGCGGGCGTTCTCTCGGCTTATGGCATTGGGTTAGCTGACCTGCGATCGCTCAAAGAGCAAGCCATCGAAGCTCCCTTAACCACAGCGTCCCAACTCAACCAGGTACTTGATGCACTAGCGATCGCGGGGCAGGCTGAAATTCTGGCTCAAGGAGTAGAAGCCGATCGCATTCAAGTTTTATCTAGTGTACATTTGCGCTATGAAGGGACGGATTCCGCTCTGGTTGTTCCATTCGGCACGCTGGAGGAGATGCGATCGCAATTTGAGCAAGCCTACAAACAACGCTATGGTTTCACCATGCAGAACAAAGCGTTAATCGTGGAGGCAGCTTCGATTGAAGCCATTGGACAAGCTTACAGTCCCACCAGTGCTCCGATCACAGCAAGCTCTAATCGAACCGTTCTAGAAGCCATTGAGGTTGCCCAAATCTACACCAAAGGCAAGTGGCATGATGCCCCAATCTACCAGCGCAGTGACTTAAAAACAGGCGATCGTATTTCAGGAGCCGCTCTGATTATCGAACCTACTGGAACGAATGTCGTTGAGCCGGGATGGATTGCAGAAGTCACCGATCGCAGTGATCTAGTACTCACGAAAACCCAAGTAGAACAGCCTACTCGACACCATTCTGTCCAAGCTAACCCTGATCCCGTATTGCTGGAGATTTTTAATAATCTGGTGAGAGCGATCGCCGAAGAAATGGGCATTACCCTGCAAAATACAAGTTACTCAGTCAACATCAAAGAGCGACTTGACTTCTCTTGCGCTATCTTTGATCAACACGGGCAGCTAGTTGCCAATGCTCCTCATATTCCGGTACACCTGGGTTCGATGAGTGAGAGCATTCATAGTTTAATTCGCTCAAAGGGCAATACCCTCAAGCCTGGGGATGTTTATGTTTCTAATAACCCCTACAACGGTGGGACTCATTTACCTGACATCACGGTTATTACACCTGTGTTCTCAGAAGTCGATCGCACTCATCCACTGTTTTATGTTGCGTCACGGGGACATCACGCCGACATTGGGGGCATTACACCCGGATCGATGCCGCCTCACAGTACTTCAGTGGAGCAAGAAGGGGTCTTGATTGATAACTTTCAACTCGTCGATCGCGGACAATTTCGTGAACTAGAACTGCGACAACTGCTGACTTCTGGAGCTTACCCAGTTCGCAATCCCAATCAAAATGTTGCTGATCTACAAGCCCAAATTGCAGCCAATGAGCAAGGTGTTAAAGAACTTTTACAAATGGTGCAGCACTATGGGTTAGAGACAGCGCAAGCCTACATGCAGCATGTTCAAGACAACGCTGAAGAGTCGGTGCGGCAGGTGATTGCGGTTTTGCAGGACAGTCAATTTACTTACCCATTGGATGATGGTAGTCAGATTCAAGTCAAGATTTCGATTAATAAAAGCGATCGCGCTGCTCAAGTTGATTTTACAGGCACCTCTCCCCAACAATCGACAAACTTAAATGCACCATTTGCTATCTGTAAAGCGGTTGTTCTCTATGTCTTCCGCACGCTACTAGACGATGATATTCCCCTTAATGCAGGCTGCTTGAAACCATTAGAGATCATTGTTCCGCAGGGCTGTCTGCTCAATCCTAACTATCCTGCTGCTGTGGTTGCAGGCAATGTCGAAACGTCTCAAGCGATCGCGAATGCATTGTATTGTGCGATCGGCGTGATGGCAGCTTCTCAAGGCACGATGAACAATTTCACCTTTGGCAATGAGCAATACCAGTACTACGAGACAATCTGTGGGGGATCTGGAGCCGGGCCAACCTTTAACGGGACAGATGCCGTGCAGACCCATATGACTAACTCGCGCCTCACCGACCCAGAAGTGTTGGAATGGCGATTTCCGGTGCGGGTCGAGGAGTTTGCGATTCGAGCTAATAGCGGCGGACAAGGACAACATCAGGGCGGTAATGGTGTGATTCGTCAGATTCAGTTTCGCGCAGCCATGACCGCAGCAATTCTATCTGGACATCGGATTGTTCCTCCGTTTGGTCTAAATGGCGGCGAGCCTGGTGCAGTCGGTCGAAACTGGGTAAAACGCAGCAATGGTGAGATTGAACAGTTGGCTAGTAGAGCCGAAGTTAAGATGCAGCCAGGGGATGTATTTGTGATCGAAACACCCGGCGGCGGCGGCTTTGGTCAACCATAGCGATCGCGTGAAGATGCACTACTTCGTTACGATCGTCAATCTGCGACTGTTCCCCTAATAACTTGAACTATGCATAGGGTGCGTTTCGCGTGGCCCAACACACCCTATGCAAGGGTCGGTTTTATTAAATCAATCCCAAGAACAACTAATAGCCCGATGTTTGAGGATTCTTACACCTGATTTAGGACTGCTATACTTGCCTGCGAACAAAGAAAAAATACTGTTACTTTCAACACCCTTCTGTCTGAATGTGTATGTTAGAAAGATAAACAATGTTTACCAAAACGAATGTCTAGTTTTTGCTGGTAGAAGCTTGTTAAGTCATCTAATGAGTTAGGTTTTAATAGGTCACTAAGTTGGACGCAGGTTAATTCTCTACTGTACCAGCATCATAGAATGGCAGCCTGGGAGAGTCTAAGTAGCAGCATAGTTCTGTTACCGTTCTCCTGGGCTTTATGATTTGAGATTTTTTAGCATCACCCTCTCGACCTTAAATTATGACTCGCACCGCTTCCCAACAATCAACCACGATCGACGCTCAATATTTTCTGCAGCAAGACAAACCTGCTTGGAATGCGATCGCCTTTCTCTACACCTTTGGCGGCTACGCTGGAGGAATTGCGCTAATGTTACAAAACAATGGTTGGCTTAATGCACTAGGTGTTTTGCTGTTGACCCATAGCCTGATGATTTCTGCCTATCTTGCCCATGAGTTGATGCACGGCACGATTTTTGACAGTCGAAAATGGAATGCGATCGCAGGTGACCTGGTGCTGTGGCTCAATGGGGGATGTTATGCCCGTTTTCAAGATTTGACCAGGCTGCATATTGCTCACCACGTCGATCGCGTTGATTTCTGTCGATTTGATTTAGCCTCGTTTTTGAATCGTCTGCCCGCATTCGTGCGCGCAACCCTTTTGGCGTTGGAGTGGGTGTATATTCCTGCATTAGCGTTTTTGTCACGGTTTCGATCAATTTCTGCTCCGTTTCGAGTATCCGATCGTAAAGATGAACGAGTCAGAGTTCTGATCATTTTAGCGATTCGAGCTACATTGTTTACAGTGTTGGGGCTAGTATCTCTCAAAGCACTGCTGCTGTACTTCGTCGCCTATGTTGGCATGATCACAGGACTGCGATTTGTAGATGCGTTTCAGCATACCTATGAGGTGTTTCCGATTGGCACCTCGATTCCTAAGCGCGATCGGGCCCACGAACAAGCGAATACCTTCTCAAATCTAGTTTCCCAACGTTACGAATGGCTAAATTTACTGTTGCTCAATTTTGGCTACCACAATGCTCACCATGAGTTGATGAAATGTCCCTGGCATCGTCTCCCCGAACTCGACCGCACTCTCTTTTCGGGCAAAGAAGCGCACTACGTCACCTTGCCACAGCTATTAGTAAACTATCATCGCTTTCGCATTCAGCGCATTTTTAGGGGACAGGGAAGTGCGATCGACGAACAAGGAAACCCCAACCTGGAAAGATTTTACGGCGGCATCGAAGTTTCGTTTTTAGTGCTACCGTCCTAATGTTGAGCAGGATAAAGCTTCAACCAGATACTCAGAAGAGGAGCCACAATGAACCCCGAATTTCCATCCAGTCGAATGACTCGTCGCCAAGCGCTTTGGTTTGCTACGGGTGCGATCGCTAGTGTAAGTTTACACGCCTGCTCCCAAGCATCCACCTCCACAACACCCCCCTCAGCCAGCAATTCTATAAGCAGCATTGCGATGGGCACAACGACCTGGATTGGGAACGCCCCCCTGCACATTGGACTAGAGAAAGGCTTCTTCAAAGATCTCGGACTCGATCTCAAGCTACAGGTATTTGAAACAGTGGCGGCCGGGTTTCCAGCCTTTCTATCTGGCAAATTAGAGGGGCTATCTCCAGTCACCTCAGAAGCCGTTGCACTAGCCGCAAAAGGCAGCGATTTTAAGATTGTGCTGGTTGAGGATACGTCTATTGGAGCAGATGTGATTATGGCCCGCAACAATATCGCCAGCGTTCAGGATTTTAGAGGCAAAAAGATTGGTGCAGAGATTGGCGGGATTGGTCATTTCTTTGTGCTGCAAGTGTTGGCAGAGGCGGGGCTAACTGAAAAAGATGTGACATTTGTCAATACACCCCCGGATGCTGCGGCCGCTGCGTTTCAGAAGGGTGCGTTAGAGATTGCTTACTCTTATTCTCCATTTAGCGATCAGGCGTTAAAGGCGCAGAAAGACGGGCGAATTATCTATAGCTTCAAACAAATGCCAACGGCGATCGCTGACTTATACATTTTCCCGACTCAGTTTATTCAATCCAATCCCAAAGCGGTAGCAGCCTTTGTAGAAGGTCACTTTAAGTCACTGGAGTTTCTCAAGACCAATCCCAAAGAAGCGCTGGCGATCGCTGCAAAACCTCTCAATATTACGCCTGATGAACTTGCTCAACAGCTTCAAGGCATTCAAATTCCCGATCTAGCCACTAACATTGAAATGCTAGGCAATTCTAATAGCCAAGTTTCTTTATTAAAGCCATTGAACTATCTTACTACATTCCTTAAGTCTCAGAACAAAGTTCCGACGGCTCCTGATATGTCAAAGTTTATTGATCCTCAGTTCGTCACAGCATTAAAAAAGCCTAAATGAGTTCTAGTCTACTAGTTCAAACTCGCCACCATCCCTATATGATCGACCTCGATCACACTGCTTTATTGGTGATCGATCTACAAAACGACTTCTGTCACGCCGATGGGTTTTGTAGTAGTCATCTAGGGGCTGATCTTTCAATGGTTCGTGTGATTATTCCTAAAATACAATCCATCATTGATTGGGCGAGAACCTATGGACTGTTGGTGATCTACACCAGAGAGAGCCACAAGCCCGACTTGTCGGATGCGACTGCTTGCAAACAATTACGCTACCAAAATGCAGGCTACCCGATCGGGACACCCGGAAAAATGGGACGGTTTCTAATTCAAGGCGATCGGATCTGTGACTTGATTGACGAACTACAGCCCCTAGACACAGAGCTACAAATCGATAAGCCTGCTCAATCTGCCTTTATTGGCACAAATCTTGAAGCAGTTCTGCGTCAGCGTGGCATTACTCATCTGCTGTTTACGGGCGTTACGACAGAATGCTGTGTGTTAGGTAGCTATCGACAAGCCAGCGATCTAGGATTCTATAGCTTATTGCTAGAAGATTGCTGTGCTGCATACAGTTTTCAAGAACACCAGGCAGCGATCGACGTATTACTCGCAGAAAATGGCGCGATCGGGTGGGTGACATCTTCTGATCAATAGATGTATCCAGAAATTAAATTGCGTTAAAAAAAGAGGGTAAAACGAAGTTTTCGTCGCCTATCCCTCCATGAAAAAACTACTTGATTATATCCAGATTCACCCCCAAAAAACTCAATCGTTGCTAGGCATCAGTTTTGAGGATTTCCAACCATTGAACGAACAGGTCAAACAAGCTCAGGCTGAAAATCAAGCCCAACTGGACGCAAAAAAAGTGCGGGTGAACGCCAAGGGAGCAGGACGACCCGTGCAACTGAGCCTGTACGAAACAATGGGATTGTGTCTGTTCTATCTGCGGCACGATCCCACGTTTGAAGTGTTGGGGATGCTGTTCGAGGTCTCAAAAAGTGAAGCGCATCAGACGTTCCACGAGGGACTGAAACTTCTGCGACAGGTATTGCCCGCCCGTTTGTTCGAGGAGTATGGGCACGATCCCTATTTGTGGTCGGTGGTGCAGGAATTATTGCAAGCGGAAGTGCTGCTGTGTGACAGCACAGAACAAGCCAGAGAACGTCCAGGTGACGACGCTGCCCAGAAAATCTGTGACTCAGGTAAAAAGCAACAGCACACGCAAAAAACCGGAGTGCTCGGCACCGCAGACGGACAAGCGCTTGTCGATGTGATGGCAGGAGTGCCAGAACCCGCTGCTGATATCCAGCTTTTGCGGCAACACCAAGAGCGCCTCGATCAATAGTCCGGACAGTTTTTTGAACGACTCCAAAAGGCTTTCAGGAAGTACAGTTCCAGCATTGAGCTATTTTTCAAAGTTGGCTCTATTCCTGACTTTGAAAATAAGATCCTGTCCCACGAGCGAATCAGGGTTTGAACCTGAAAATCTGCTCAAAATTTGTCCGAAGTATTGCTCGATCACACCCAGCGATATCGAGGAGATAAAGCCTATCAAGGAGCCGATTGCACCACAACCCCCCACAAAAAGCCGAGAAACCGAGAACTCACGGAAGCCCAACGTGCAGAAAACCAGGTAATTTCGGGTCAGCACATCTTCATCGAACCCCTGATTCGTCGCTTAAAGGTCTTTCGGATTCTCACCCATCGGTTTCGCCTTAATTCGCAGCGCTATGAAGCAGTAATGTTGACCATTTGTGGGCTGGTGAGATTGCGATTAGGCAGGCTTGATTTCACGAATTACGACTTTTGAAATCAGGAGAAAGCTGATGATTTAAGCCACGCGATGTTGAACAATGGTTTCTGTTAGAAACTGCCTCAACCCGTGATGCTATCGTTCTGGAACAATCCTAGTGAAATGACCTCAAACCCAGGAGTAGTCCCGCTTGTAAATTCTCGGAAAGGTCTAATGCTGAGGGCGATGAGAGGGTCTAGTGTGAGCATCGGATTTAATGCAACAATGCGCTGTGGTACAAATGGAATACAGGTTTTACCAAATACATGCTGAATCATTCGACACTCAGAAGTAGGTGTCAACGAAGCATTGGTTTTTTGGGTAATAGGTTGGTAGCAAGCTGTAATTAGAAAGAAAGAAAAAACCATTAGAAAAAATGGCTTTGCGAATTGATATTTCAGATTTTTCATCACCAAACTCTTGTGATTATCAACCATGAATTTGCTGGATACAGCCAACCAGGTGCAGTTTTTCCATGCCTTAAGTACTATAGGACTTACTACAGATTAACTGTACCCCTTGAATTCTAGCTAATAGTATTAGTTAGAAAGTCAAACTGATAGAGCCAGTGATAGTAAATGGTCTACCTCTTTCAATTAAACTATCACCGTTAGCAAAGTCACTATAATCTAAATCAAAGAGATTCCGAACATTGATCGCCGCCCTAAACCTATCTCGGTTATAGTAGAGAGATGCATCGGTTCGTAGATAATCCCGCAATTGAAACGAGTTCGCTGAATCACCTTGTCGCTCACCAACATAAAATAGTCCTGCGCCAAATCCTAAGCCTTTCAAGCTACCTTCTTGAATTTCATAAGTTGTCCAAAGGCTTGCTTGATTTAGTGGCACATTGCCTAATCGGTTGCCGACAGGAATACTATTATCTTGAGTGACTCTTGCATCGGTATGAGCATAGGAAGCGATGACTTTCCAACCAGGCAGTATTTCACCAACAATATCTAACTCAATTCCTCGACTTCTTGCTTTTCCGGTTTGAACGGAGAAACCTTCCGCAGCTAATACGGGGTCAGAATTAGGTGTCAAGATGTTTGACTGCGTGATCTGATATGCAGCTAATGTCGCCGAAAGCTTACCATCTAAAAGGTTCGTTTTAACCCCTACTTCGTATTGAATTCCTCTAGTAGGCTTGAGAGGCTCATCACCAGGGTTAAACGCATTAGTCGGTTTAAAGGACTGACTGTAGCTAGCGTAGAGCGAGATTTCTTTGCTAGGTTGATAGACTAAACCAATGCGAGGGCTAAAGGCGCTGTCTCGCGCTACTGGTTCATCTACTGTATTTCCTGCTGTGCCAAAGTCTAGTATCTGAAAATCATACGTTGTCCAGTCATAAGACCGCCTATTAGCAATTTCAGGTTATCGCTTAAAGTCATTTGATCCTGAAGATAAACTCCATAACTTAAGGTCTTCAAGTCAAATTTGCGCCAAGGAACAAAGTCAAGAGATGGAATATTGTAATTAGGATTGAGAATATCAAAATCGGGTACAGGTGTTGAACTACGAAATCCTGTAAGCGGACTATGGAGGTAGTTAATATCAAAACCTGCTAAAATTTGGTGCGAAACTGAGCCAGTATTAAATTTGCCTAACAAATCAATTTGCCCAAAATAGTTGTCATACCTGTATTGCTGATCGGGGGCGCGGAAACCTGGTATGATGCGATCATCTACTGGAGGCAAAAAAAGTGCAGACCGCCCATCTCTATATATGTTGTTTAGAGATATAGCAATATTATTGCGAATTTGCCAATTATCATTAAATCTGTGATTTAGGATATAGCCAAATCTGTTTGTAGTAGCACCGAGTTCAGAGAGTCCAGGATACCCAACATAAAGATTTCGAGGTTGTAATCTACCATCACTGAGTCGGAAAGCTGGAACAGGTCGAGAATCTTCAGTGAGTCCAATATACTCATAGTATAAGTCTAGGTCAGTTTGATCACTTAATCTAAATTTAATTGAAGGGGCGATAGTAGTTCGCTCAATGTTTACAAAATCTTGGAAAGTACCCGTATTTTGATAGCTGGCAATAAAGCGGTAAAGCACATTGCGATCAGCCGTTAGTGGACCTGATAAGTCAATACTGGGTTGGTAGAATCCATAGTTACCTGCTTCAAATGCAAGGCTGTAATAAGGTGCATTCAGGGGTTTCTTGGTTACTGTGTTAATGATTCCACCAGGTTCTAAAGCACCGAACAAAACTGATGCTGGACCTTTGACTACTTCTACTTGTTCAATTGTGCCAATGGCTGCTAGAGAGTAGAAATCAACATCTCGAAAGCCGTTTCGGAAAATTCCTGAGTCAAATGATGTGAAGCCTCTGATAATCTGGGTTCCTTGCAAACCAAATATGCTTTGACCTGCTGAAACTCCACTGACTGTCTCTACTGCTTCCGTTAGGGTTCTCACATTCCGATCGCGCAACACTTCCTGCGGCACAACCTGAATCGACTGCGGAATATCCCGAATCGGGGTATCCGTCCTCGTCGTCGTACTCGCATTCGGCACTCGATACCCTCTCGCTCCCTCCCCCGTCACCGTAATCTGGCGTTGCTGAACAAAGGGATGAATCAAGTGAGTACGGGTATTGACCAATACTTT
>NZ_JBJPHT010000045.1:50059-57439 GCF_052939475.1 Phormidesmis sp. 146-20 | reverse complement strand
TAGTTCATTAGATCTCAACTTCTGACCTTTGACACAATTTATTTTACAATCCCCGCAAACGGGAATGACGAATGAGTGGTTGGAACAACAGGGATTGTTATCGATTCGCAAGTTCTGGATGAAAGTCCAAGGTTATGCGTAAGCCATCTGTGATTGTCTGCGCGTCTTCATGAACCGCCCATTGCGGACCCGCATGATGGGTGGTGTGGGAGGGGAGAGTTAAATGCTCTCCTCGACCCGATTAGCTGGCTGTCGCATGAGATATCTTTCCGAAGATCTGTCTATTTTTTAATCAGGTTGCTGTTCGTATTGAACTCTAGCGCTGTCTAACTCAAACTAATTCACAAAGAAATTTTCATGGCTTTGATGTAACTGAAACTTTCACCAGTGCGCGACGAAGCACTTGATCAGCCAGTACATAGCCACGTACTAACTCTTCAAGAACAGTATCACTATAAAACTCATCTGTTTCTTCTTTTGCAGCCACTTCATGTTTATTTGGATCAAATAGTGTCCCTTCTGCACTTATTGGAGCAACACCCATATTCTTCAGAGACATTACAAGCTGCTTGTAAATACCTTGGTAAGATTTCTGAATAGCTATCTCAGGATCAGTCTGAGGTTTGATCTCCCGTCGCGCTCTTTCAAAGTCATCTATAACCCGCAGAAGTTCTCTAACGGTATCGCACTGAACCTGCCTTACTGCGTCCTCTTTTTCTTTCTGAACACGCTTACGGAAGTTCTCGAAGTCTGCTGCAAGCTGCATATACCGATTATTGCGATCTTCGAGTTGTACTTTCAGAGACTCATTATCTTGAGTCAGGGCGCTTATCGTTGCTTGCAAATCATCCTGTTTGTTAGCTGTTTCTTCCTCAGCAGGCGTTTCTGCGCTGGGATCAGATGGTTCAACCTCCTCTACAGACGGCTCTTCTGCTTGTGATTCCTGTTCTCCAAATGCGTCGTTTGATGCCTTTTCTGAAGTTGGCTCAGTTTTCGCATTACTTGTTTCTTCATCCGTCTGTTGAGATTTTGGAAAATCCTTGAAAAATTCCTCAAATAGACTAGCAAAGCCATTTATTGTGAAGTCGTAACTAGATTTTTTTTCCGGATCTATAAGCACCTCATATTTTTGAAACGCTCCTCGGCTTCTGGTTCTGAGTTGAGGTCAGGGTGATATTTTCTAGCTAGTTGACGATATGCGTGCTTGATCTCTGCTATGTCTGCATCACAAGCAACACCGAGTGTTTCGTAGTGAGTACCTGCCACAAGATCTCCTCAAGAATAGGAAAAAATTAGGAAAAAATGAAGTCGATAGCAGTGGGCAGCCTAATAACAAGCTGCAAGTTTTGGCTCTCCTAGACTTGATGTGAAAAAGGGGAAGTTTCTATTAGGAATTTCCAACGGGCAACTCTGAAACCCTTTCAGGAGAAAGAGTTGCAAACTGTGTAACAATCTCGCAACACACGAAATCTAGGAGAGCCCAAGTTTTTTAATAATGTGCATTGTAGTTGTGACCACAGTTTCCACATACCTGATCATTTCCTTGATAAGCTTGGCAGGAACATTTTGAGCATTGCCCATACCCGCATGTTACCCGGATAGTTTTCTCCGAGTTCAACAATAAACATTGAACGTCAGTGTTGATGTTCAGCTTGGGCAAATGCGAGATTGAACGGTGATCTTGGGGTTTTTTGCCTTGAGTTGCTGATAACATAGTATGCGTTTCCTACCAATAGTTGTAGTTCAGAGCTTCTGTAGTAGAGGGCACTAATGCTCGTCGAAAATTCTCTCTTGAGGATGCTGACAAATCGAGCAGATCCACTTGTTGGATACATCTTTATGCCAAAAAAGATTACTGGCACCGTTGGTGACACTCATCAATAATCCAGATGTGCCTATGCTTACCCTTTTAAACCACTGAGGATAAGAATTCCATAGTCCAGATCTGACATCTTCGGGATGCTTCCTGAAATAATCATCCATCACATCTGCGAGTCCCTGCCCGTCAGTCCAACTGAGCTTCACATGTTCTGTCACCTTCTTGCAATCACTACAAAGCAGATTTTTGGACGTTGACATGTTGATGACTCCTTACGTTTTACTAAAACCTGATTTTGAACTCAAACAACTATTTCAATTTTTCGTTGGACTTTGGCACACCAGAGCGAGCCAGCTAACGATTATTTCTGCGGCTGGAACCTCTCCCAATCAGGATAAATACCTCCACGAGCAAATTATGCTGCCTGGAAACCGGATAACTCCCGTTTTTTTAGGATTTATACTGAATCTGCACCGGATAACTCCCTCATTCTCAGTACTTATACCGAATGGCGCTCAGATTTTTCGCTTCTTAAGGTAGGAGAAAGTAACCCTGCTCGTCCCCAATGAATCAGTCATCGCGTTTAGTCGATCAAATCCGTGCCGTTGCTTGCCCGTCGTCTTCACTCGCACAGAAGCAAAAGCTGTCTTAGGACGACTCATCGGGGTGTATCACTTGTTGGGAAGTTTGCTTTATGGGACGGGAATGAGATCGATCGAATGTCTGCGATTACGAGTCAAAGATATTGACTTTGAGTACAAACAGATTACGGTTCGCAAGGGCAAAGGGGCCGTCGAGATCGCCGCACCCTGTTATTGGGCGCGCAAATATCCTAATGCAAATTGCTCCTGGATCTTGGTTAGGCGAGAAAGATATCAAAACGACGATGATTTATATCTGTGTGTTGAGTCGCAGTGGACGGGGAGTTTGCAGTTCGTTGAATGATCTGAAGACAATACTCTCCTCAAAAAATCAGTCTTCCAAAAAATCAAAAATCTGTGTAAGATATTCCGCAGGTGGAGATCACGCCCCGGAAATCTGATCTAGGCAATCAGACTCCGAGGACTTCCACCTAAGTTAACTGTACTAACTTCGGAGGCGTTCATGATTGTACTACGTCTGCTTTGCGATGGGATCTTGAAAGGTTGGAATCAAGATCCTGCATACCCTTCACACCTCTGGGGAACGTTTGAGCCGTCAGCGTTCCCATCCTCTTTGCACTAAACAGAGAGGACAAAACACTATGGCCGTTAGGAGATATCTTCCTGACTCGGTTTCGTTTGGCTTTGAGTTGCAATGCTCATCCGTCAGACGCTATCGAGTCATGGTGACATTGGATTTGCAAGAGCGGTTTATCTTTATGCCTTCTGGCATTCTCTCAGACGTGACCGATTCGATGGACGAGTTTATTGAACAACTGAGTGAAGTTGCCTCGACGAAACTGGCACTTCTCAAATGGGATGGTAGCAGCGATTTAACGACTGAATACCAAATCATTCGAGTGTTGTCAGGCTATCAAGTGCAACGGTCTCTATTGAAGTTCAACATTGTCATCGGCGACGGTTCACTCATTCACCTGGAGGAATTGCACGACAAGAAGACTATTCAACTGTAGTCAATTAAAAAGCTGGTAGTCCTCAACGGTGAGAAATCTACCAGCTTCAATCTTTTAAGTTAAGTCAGGAATGAACGATCGCCCATTCCCTATTACACTTACTTGGACTCGGTGAAATCAGCGTCAATCACATCGTCACCACTCGGAGCCGCACCCGTTGCACCCGGAACCCCTTCATCAGGGCCACCCGGAGCCGCACCGCCACCCGACTGTTGATAGAGATTGGTCGTGATGCCGTAGAGCGCTTGTTGAAGATCAGTGTTTAGCGTCTTGATTCTGTCAAAGTCCTCGGAAGCGATCGCCGCTCTCAGATCCTTGACCAGACCATCCACCTTCTCTTTGTCAGCAGGGGGAATCTTATCGCCCAACTCGCTCATTTGCTTCTCAGCCTGGTACGCCAGCGAATCTGCTTGGTTTTTCAGGTCGATACGCTCACGCCGCTCTTTGTCAGTCGAAGCGTTTTGCTCGGCATCGCGCACCATCCGTTCGACATCATCTTTGGGCAGCGTCGAAGCACCCGTGATGCTGATGGTTTGTTCTTTGCCAGTGCCCTTATCTTTTGCGCCGACGGTCAAGATGCCGTTTGCGTCAATGTCAAAAGTGACTTCGATTTGAGGAACGCCACGAGGAGCCGGAGGAATGCCATCCAATCGGAAGGTTCCCAGACTCTTGTTGTCGTTCGACATCTCCCGCTCACCTTGCAAAACGTGAATTTCCACGTTGCTTTGACCATCCACTGCGGTCGAAAAGACTTCAGATTTCTTAGTCGGAATGGTGGTGTTGCGAGGAATAATCTTGGTCATCACGCCGCCCAGGGTTTCAACCCCCAGAGACAGCGGAGTCACATCGAGCAGCAACAGACCTTCGGTTCCCGCTTCACCCGAAAGAACACCCGCTTGAATCGCAGCACCCACGGCCACTACTTCATCCGGGTTAACGCTCTGGTTGGGATCTTTGCCCAAGACACGCTTGACAATTTCTTGAACGGCGGGAATCCGAGTCGAACCGCCCACCAGCACCACTTCGTCAATCTTGCTCTTGTCGAGTTTGGCATCGCGAAGCGCATTTTCGACGGGAATGCGGCAGCGATCGATCAGATCAGAGCAGAGTTCCTCAAACTTCTGGCGGGTCAGGGTTGTATCCAAATGCTTGGGCCCGTCTTGAGTCGCCGTAATGAAGGGGAGGTTGATGTCAGCCTGAGTCACGCTAGACAGTTCAATCTTCGCCTTTTCAGCCGCTTCGGTCAGACGTTGCAACGCTTGCTTATCTTTCCGCAAATCGATGCCTTCTGCGCGCTGAAATTCGCCAGCCAGAAAGTCTACGATCTTTTTGTCAAAGTCGTCCCCGCCCAGGTGAGTGTCTCCAGAAGTCGCCAACACTTCAAACACACCTTCGCCAATTTCGAGAACCGATACGTCAAACGTACCGCCGCCCAAGTCAAAGACCAAAATCGTTTCGTTGCTCTTCTTATCTAACCCATAAGCCAGCGATGCTGCCGTCGGCTCGTTGATAATCCGCAGCACTTCGACACCTGCGATCTTGCCAGCATCCTTAGTGGCTTGACGCTGAGAGTCATTGAAGTATGCCGGAACCGTAATCACCGCTTGAGTCACCGTTTCGCCCAGATACTTGCTGGCATCTTCGATCAGCTTTCTGAGAACTTGAGCAGAAATTTCTTCGGGAGCAAACTGCTTGCTCGCCGCAGGGCAATCGATTTTAACGTTGCCGTTCACATTCAGAACTTTGTAAGAAACCTCGGTCGTTTCGTTGGTCACTTCATCAAAGCGACGACCAATAAACCGCTTGACCGAGTAGAACGTGTTTTCGGGGTTCATCACCGCTTGCCGTTTGGCGATTTGACCGACTAAGCGATCGCCATTTTTCGCAAACGCAACGACAGAGGGGGTCGTACGAAATCCTTCAGCATTGGCGATTACAGTGGGCTTGCCACCCTCCATCACCGCAACGCAGGAGTTTGTAGTACCTAAGTCAATTCCAACAACTTTTGCCATATCAGTGCCTTGGCTCCATCAAATATCTTAAGCGAGTAGGGGGGTAGGGGACTGGCAAGCAGCCAGAATCGTCAAAGGGGGGCGGCCAGGACTCAAGGGTCGTCCACCGATCGCACTTCTGCAAGTCGGGTCGTCAGCGCAGTACCTTCAATGCCACCAAAGCAATCTTCAATCCCCTACCTTATATGTTGTTCACGTTCTGCCTTTCTATGAAGGCGTGTTTACCGAACCAAACCGGGGACGGTTGGGGGGAGGAGAGAGGGATGAGGGATGAAGGATGAGGGATGAATGAAGACCCTTCTAAGGTGATCAATCTCTGCTCATCAGTCCTCATCATCTTCCTTTCATTCCTCTCACAAACTGGGTCAGAGACCAGAGATAAGAAACTAACAATGCTTTTTCATCCCTCATCCCTCATCCCTCGTTCTTAGCTTTGCCAAACGTCGTTTGTTTCTGCATTCTCGACTGCTTGGGGCGCTTCTTGAGCGGTGTCGGCAGGAAGAGCAGTGGTGTCTGTGCCAGTCAAGTTAATCTTGACGACGGAGGGCTTGACGGCTTGCACACGAGGTAGCGTCAGGGTCAAGATGCCATCTTTGAAATCGGCTTTGACTTGATCGTTTTGCACCGCAGCCGGGAGGGGAATCACCCGCTGAAACTTGCCATAGCGGAATTCAGAGCGGAAATAGCCGTTTTCTTCGGTCTTGTTCTCGAACTTGTGTTCACCAGAGAGGGCGATCGCGTTGCGGCCAACTTGTACATCGACATCTTTAGCATCAATGCCAGGAAGTTGGGCGCGAAGCACGAATTCGGCATCATTGCTCGAAAGCTCGACAGCGGGTGTCCAAGTGGGTTCGCTGATCTTCATGGCTTCACGTAGAGGGGCAAAATCATCAAACATCCGATCGAGTTGACGGCGTACAGAGTCCATTTCTTGCCAGGGTTGCCAACGCATCATAGTCATCTTGTTTACCTTTGAGAGAGTCGCGATTGATTGGAGTGCGAGAGAAGAAGTTGAGTAGCTTGGCTCGTCTCTTCTGCATGTATCTAATGTAGAGCGTGCAACCGTTTGAGACACTGGGGCAAACCGTAATGTAACTGTTGTGGTTACCGACAAGAAGAACACGACGACCTACCGAAAGAACCGCCCAAGGAGTGAGGTTTACCATCAAGCTTGGTACGATGGAGGTGATTGTCTATGAGCGATCGTATATGGTTGGCCCGTTTATTAATCCCAAGACAGATTTTGCCTTCAAGAAAATTTTTGGCTCCAAGAAGAGCAAAGATATTTTGATCAGCTTTCTCAATGCTATTTTGCATCAGGGTGTTCCAGTCATCCAGGATGTAGAGATCCTTGATCCATACCAGGCCCCCCGGATCAAAGGAATTAAGGATTCCTATTTGGATGTGAAGGCAACGGTCACAGGCAACAAGACCGTGATCATTGAAATGCAGGTGCTAAACGTGTTGGGGTTTGATAAGCGAGTGTTGTACAACGCGGCTAAGGCGCTATCAATTCAGCTAGATGTGGGTGAGAGCTACAGTGGGCTTAATTCAGTGATTGCGCTAACGATCACAGACTTTGAGATGTTTCCAGAAAGCTCGAAAGTGATTTCTCGATACAAACTAAAAGAGCAAGACGAACTAACCGATTACAGCGACGATATTGAACTGGTGTTTGTGGAGTTGCCCAAGTTTGACAAGTCGCTGGAAGAATTGGAGACGATCGCTGACAAGTGGATCTATTTTCTCAAATCAGCCAAAGATTTACGAACGGTGCCTTCCAGTCTAGAAACCATTTCTGCCATCAATCAGGCTTTTAGAATCGCCAAGCATAGCAAACTGACGCGCAAAGAGTTAGAAGTTCTACAAAGTCAAGAGATGTTCATTCACGATAGCCACAACGCTATTCTCAAAGGAATTCAAGACGGGTTACA
>NZ_JBJPHT010000045.1:0-49959 GCF_052939475.1 Phormidesmis sp. 146-20 | reverse complement strand
ACAGGGAATGCAACAGGGAATGCAACAGGGAATGCAACAGGGAATGCAACAGGGAATGCAACAGGGAGCCAGACAGAAAGCGATCGAGATTGCTCGACAATTACTGGATGTGCTGGATGCTGAGATGATCAGTCAAAAGACAGGGCTATCGGTTGAGGAAGTTCAGTCATTGGGAGGATGAAGTTTTGTGGTTGGCGATCTGGCTAGGCTAGAATCGGCACATCTTTGTAAAGAACGAGCGATGTCAGACGTGCTGAAAGATTCGTTGCCAGAAATACTTCACGATCGCTACCACATTCAAAAACAACTCGGCCAAAAAGCAGGGCGGCAGACTCTACTGGCGCAAGATTCCCGAACTAATGAGCTAGTCGTGGTCAAACGCCTGACTTTTAGCAGCGATTTTACCTGGGACGATTTGAAGCTGTTTGAGCGCGAAACTGAAACGCTGCGATCGCTCTCTCATCCGTCGATTCCTGGCTATGTTGATTCGTTTGAAATTGATACTGCAAATGGTCAGGGGTTTGCGCTGGTTCAAGGTTATTGGCAAAATCACTGCCCGAAACTCTAATCTATCTGCACCATCATCAGCCTCCCGTGATTCATCGGGATATTAAGCCGAGTAATGTGCTGTTGGGCGATCGTTCTGGTAATCCGGTCAGGTTTACCTCGTCGATTTTGGGTCGGTACAAAACTTCGCAGCACCAGAAGGTGAAACGATTACAGTCGTCGGAACCATGCTTATTCACTGTGTTTGTTCATCGAGAATGGGCAATCGGCCATTTGTGAGATGGTTGATCACCCATTACTAACTAAGACTGTCCTACCACTGCGCGATCGTCGTTTGGATTTCCGACTTCGCCTCTTCTAGTGCTTGAGTGCGCAACTGATCGCCCATATCAATTCCATTTGCATTAATGAACTGGATATCGGTGATACCCATAAATCCAAAAATCGCCCGAATGTAGGGTTCCTGAAAGTCATATCCTTCAAAGGGTGTGCCGGGTCGATAGTCTGCTCCGCGAGACGTAATCACCAGCATTTTTTTGCCATGAACTAGCGGTACATAGCCCTGATCTGACACGCCAAACGTCTTGCCCGCGCGTACAATCTGATCAATATACGCCTTGAAATTGGAAGGAATGCTCAGGTTATACATCGGGACGGAAAACACATAGCGATCGGCTGCCAATAGTTCGTCAATTAGCTCGTCAGAAATGGCGATCGAGTTGGCAAGTTCTGGGGTGTGGTCGGCGGGTGGAGTGTAGGCAGCAGCAATCCAGGCTTCATCGACGTGGGGGACGGGCTGATGTCCCAAGTCCCGATAGGTTAAGCTGTCACCAGGGTTTGCCTCTTTCCAGGCGGTGATAAAGTGGTGGGCAAGGTTGCGAGAGTGAGAGCGATCGGAGCGTGGGCTGGAGTCGAGGTGCAGAATGTGCGCCATAAATAAGTCCTTTGAGGTTTAGATCCAACCGTATCGTACTGCGATCGAGGGGAATCAGCGATCTCTTGCTTAATCTCCCATCTGTCCGATTATTTTCATGGTTTCTACGCTCACTGTACAAACTTTTTGCAGCAGATCGATCGCGTGATCTTTGTAGTCTGCAAATCGGTAAGTGTTGAATTTGGCGGCGATCGTTGCGTCTTTGGGCTTTTTCTCTTTGTGTTGGTCGAGTATCCATTCTAGTGCGGAGCGGTTGCCAAGTTTGTAGTCGAATGCGATCGGGGGCACTCCTTCTAGTTGGGTTGTTTCGTCGAGGTAGATTATGCCTGTGGTTTGGTCGGCTTTGAGTTTGGGTTTGGGGTTGTTTTTGGTGGTTTTGATTTCGACGAGTTTTAAGCCAAAGGGTTCGACGGTTTCGTAATTGATGTGCAAGTCCATCAGTTGTTTGCCCCAGTTGACCCATTGTTGGAAGTCTGGGTAGTAGGGCAGTCGAGGAAATTCGCGTTTGAGGTTGAGTTCGTATTTGCTGCGATAGGCGGGATTATGGAGTACGGCATAGGTGTAGTGGAAGATGTTTTCTTTGGTAATGGCGGTGTCGTTGTAGTGTTGCTGAAACTGTTGTAGTCCCCAATCGGTGATGTTATCGATACGGTTTCCAGTTTTGTCGTAGCGGTACAAAGGAATACATTGAGTTTTCTCAAGGAAATCATAGTTCGATGAGTACTTCACAGCCAAGGTTTGAAATTGCTTTTGAAATGAAGTTCCTGAGATACAGATAATAATATTTTCCCGCTCAAATGCCTCACCGTGCATTTCTTGATGATGCGAAGTCAAAATATCGCTTAAGAGTGGCTCACTATAAAAGTACTTTTTAACAAAAGGTCGCCAAATCGATTGCACTACTTTATCTCTACGAAACACAACTTTCTTAGCAGAGATGAGATGCTTTTTCAAATCTCTACTCCACTTGATTGAGTAGTCTACAACGTTGTCAACATTCTGACTTTGTTCGGAACACTGATAATTTTCAACATCTCCGTTATAAACCTTCACAAAATGCAAAATTTTCCTCAGAAGCTTTTCTTGATGAAGATCGTATACCCATTCATCTCTATTAGATTTTATACAGCCTGTATAAAGCTTAAACAAAGCTTTCTCTTGTTCTACACTTTTAGTTAGTTTTGTTTCTTTGCTTAATACGGGTAATAGCCTCTTGAATTCATCACTACTCGCGCTGATATTTATCCAATCAAAATTCTCGTCTGGCTGAAGATGTTCAAAAGAGATGCTGAGGAATTTAGCTTCATTTAGAAATTTTAGCTTGGCTTCTGCCATTTCAAATTCAGGTCTACGCGCATAAAAAATTTGGCATGGTGAAGAGCTTTTTCCTACATTCTTGATCATAAAGCTTATTGCCACGCCAGTCTGAATACCAAAAACATTGTGAGTAGTACCTGAAAGCTTCGGATTTTTTCTAACATCCCCTCCCAAATCAATTATGTAGATTGCGCTAAATTCATCAGAAACAACTTTTCTAAAACCGTCAAAAGTTCTAGCATATATAAAAGATGAGTTTGTGATGAATGCCAAGATTCCGTTTTCATTTAATCGATTCGTTGCCCATCGAAAGAAACGAGAATACATATCGTAGAGCTTCGTTTTCTGAGCCGTGCTTTCCTTAATATAAGTCGCTTTAATCAACTTATCAATTTCTAGATATTCGCGATTCTTATTGTTATCGTTTTCGCTCGTTTGATTAGCGTTATAAGGAGGATTGCCAATGACAATAGAGATAGTTTTTTCATTCTGGCGCTTAATCCTCTCAGTGTTCTCAACGCTCATCGAGAGTAGATTACCTTGTTTCCCTTCAAAAGTTGTGTGATCTAAAGTGTCTACGAGGCAAATATTAGAAAACTCTTCATACTTGCCCATCTTTTGTTGATAAGTGAATTCAATGTTTAGATTGGCAATGTAATAAGGCAAAATTCCTACATCATTACAGTGAATCTCATGCTTATATTTATGCTCTAGCTTGTCTTTGGGTAAATATTCAATTAACTCCGTTACAAACGTCCCTGTTCCAGTTGCCGGATCAAGAATCTCTACACCCGGATCAGCCAAAAGTTTTCCAAAATGTTTGTGAACTAAATAATCAGCACTCTCGATCATAAAGCGCACAATTTCATTTGGCGTATAGACAATTCCTAGTCTGTCAGCCGCCTTTGGGTTGTAGGCTTTATAGAAATTTTCATAAATCGCTTTGAGAAATTTTTGCTTCTCGTGATGATTGTAAATGTTCGCAGCAGTTCGACGAATCACCGCGTAATAACGCTCGATCGTACTCAGCGTATTTCGACGAGTTGCCCCCGTAAAAAACGTCTGAACAATCTCATGTAACTCTCGTGCAATATTATTTTCTCGGTGAAACTGTGACTCATTAAAAATATTGAGAAAAATATCTTCTGTCAAAATATGCTGAATTAACATTTCCTGCACATCAAACAGCGTCACTTCAGGATTAATCGACTCCTTACAAACCTCCCAAAATCGATTTCTTCTCTGACAAAACGCAACATTCGTCTGCTCCTGCATTTGCAGCATCGATCGCAAGGTTTCCAACATGGTCGGCAAGTCTTGCTTAAAGGTACGAACCGCCTCCCGAAAATCCTTTACCTCCGGGCGCACATAGTTGGTAAACGACCCCAGCACCGCATCCAATTCAACCGTATCCCGCATTGAGATCCGCGCAACCTCATGCCCCGATTGGATCAAAATCGCCGTCTGCGAATCCTCAAACAAGATATTGTCATTGGGATATCCCTTCTCAAACTTCTTCTCAATCTCTCGATCGAGACAATCATCCTGATCTTTACTCTCCCAATAGCCCCAATCGAGACGCAGCGCATCTTTCACTGTCCCATCGGGGTAGACCACTTTGCCCTGTCTTGTCTTGTATTCCAACTCCGGAATCAGTAAAAAATCACGCGGCTTACAATACTCATTCAACAACCGCTCAAACGCATTTCTGATACTTGTTTCGTTCTTTGAGCCTCCGTACTGAATAATGCGATCGAGTTCTGCGTGATATTGACTAACCAGGAGTTTTGACATTTCATGAAGTCTTATGGGTGCCCGGTTATATTTCCCTAGAAGTTACGATTGATACCGTAATGTCCAATGACTTTTTACGTGATCTCCATCACAAATCACTCCTGCTTAATCAAGCCTTGATAGGAGCTAGATGATCCTCAGCGGTTATGCTGAGACAAAGAACGATCGCTTAGAAATACCCGCAAGGGGTTGCCCTCATCCACAAATCGCGCCATGAGTAACGTTCAAACTAGACTGCTCTCTGATACCTGGGTCGCTGTCCCCTGGGACGAATTTCTGCAATTTGTCGAAGACCCCGCTCACGAAAAAGGCAAAGCCTACTACCACAAAGGACATGCGAGAGTAGAAATTCAAAGCGTAGGTTCTGATCACTCCAGCGATCATGCACTAATTATTTTTGCCATCAACTTGTTTGGCATTCTAAAAGGCATCCCGCTCAACGCAAAAGACAACTGTAGCTATCGAAAATCAGGGGTTCGAGAATGTCAGCCTGATGTTTCTTACTACCTGGGCGATCGGGCAAAACTAATTCCCTGGGGCACGATGATTGTCGATCTCAACAAATATGCTGCACCTGACTTAGCGATCGAAATTGCCGTCACTTCACTATTAGATGATCAGGGCACCAAGCGATCGCTCTACGAAGAAATGGGCGTTATGGAATACTGGGTGGTGGATGTGCAAAACATGCAGATTTTGGCTTATGAAATGAGCGATCGCGGCAGCCACCGCATTGATTACTCAAAAGCTCTACCAGGGTTAGCCATTTCAACGTTAGAAGCAGCGCTGCGTCGCAGTCGAGAAACCGATCAATCCCAAGTAGGCGCATGGCTCATGGAACAGTTTCGCGCCTGAAGGCCCCACATCCTCCTGACACGGTAAACTGATGAGATTGACTATGGCAATTTTGCCCCTGGGCACCCAAAATCATGGCATCGTTTTTGTTGGAAGTTGGCACCGAAGAATTACCCGCAAGCTTTGTAGATGAAGCGCTGGATCAATGGCGATCGCGCATTCCCAAAAGCCTCACTGAGCAGTCTTTGACTCCAGAAGCCATCGAGTACTATGGCACGCCGCGCCGATTGGCAGTCTTGATCAAAAATCTACCGCTTCAGCAGCCTGACCAGATTGAGGAAATCAAGGGGCCACCCGCGCAAGCTGCCTTCAAAGACGGACAACCTACCAAAGCCGCCACAGGATTTGCCCAAAAGCAAGGCGTAACCGTCGAGTCATTTGAGATTCGCCCCACCGAAAAAGGCGATTTTGTCTTTATCCGCAAAGTGATCAACGGTCGCCCTGTTGCCGAGATTCTGACTGAGCTAGTTCCGAAGTGGATTATGGAGCTAGAAGGTAAGCGGCTGATGCGTTGGGGTGACGGTGACATTCGCTTTTCGCGTCCGATTCGCTGGCTCGTTGCTTTGTTAGATGATGCAGTGTTGCCGATTTCAATTGTGAGCCATTCGATCCATTTTGAGAGCGATCGCACCTCCTTTGGTCATCGCGTTTTACATCCTGATAGCGTTTCCATTCCCAATGCAGACTCTTATGTTTCGGTATTACGGTCTGCGTCTGTGGAAGTTGATATTGAGCAGCGACAAGCCACGATTCAAACACAGGTTGAGCAAGCAGCCCAGGACATTGGAGGAATCGCCACGATCGCGCCCCATTTGCTTCGAGAAGTCACGAATTTAGTCGAGTATCCCTCGGCTGTCGTGGGCAAGTTTGATGCAGCCTTTTTGGAATTGCCGTCAGAAGTGATCATTACCGAAATGGAGAGCCATCAGCGCTACTTCCCCGTTCTCAAACGTGAGAATTCTAACGAACTATTGCCTTATTTCATCACGACTTCCAATGGCGACCCTGCAAAGTCTGACATCATCGCTGCCGGAAATGAGCGAGTCATTCGAGCAAGACTGTCTGATGGCAAGTTTTTCTTTGAGGCCGATCGCGCCCATTCACTCGAAAGCTACTTACCTAAATTAGAAACCGTCACCTTTCAACAAGACTTAGGATCGGTGCGGGCTAAGGTCGATCGCATTGTGGCGATCGCAGATCTGATCTCAACTCAACTGCATATTACAGGCAATGATCAAGCCGCTATTCAACGGGCCGCTCTCCTATGCAAAGCCGATCTCGTCACGCAAATGGTGGGCGAATTTCCAGAACTGCAAGGGGTCATGGGGCAGAAATATGCGCTGACGAGCCAAGAATCTGAAGCCGTGGCGACTGCTATTGTTGAGCATTATTTACCCAAAGGTGCCGGAGACAGTCTGCCTCAAACGCTGGCGGGTCAAGTTGTGGGATTGAGCGATCGACTCGATACGTTAGTCAGCATTTTTGGATTGGGCTTGATTCCTACTGGGTCTTCTGATCCGTTTGCGCTGCGTCGTGCGGCGAATGCGATTGTTAACATTACCTGGTCATCTGACTTAAATTTAAATCTGCACCAGCTTCTTCAACAGATTGTTTCTAGCTTTGCGGCTGATTACGCCCAAGTGATCAAGCTCTCATCCTCAGATCTATTACAGCAGCTAAAAGATTTCTTTCTCCAACGCATTCACACCCTATTGCGAGAAGATCGAAATATTGATTACGATCTCATAAACGCGGTCATTGGTGAAAATGATCCTGACTATGCAGAACGAGCGTTGTCAAATCTATTGGATGTGCGCGATCGTTCCCATTTTCTCCAAACCATTCGCAACGACGGTAGACTCGCAACCATTTATGAGACGGTGAATCGGGCTTCTCGGCTGGCTGCTCAAGGTGATTTGGATACGCGATCGCTCGATCTGTCCACCGTCGATCCCAAACTATTTCAAAAATCCTCAGAGCAAGCCTTCTACGACGCATTGGGACAACTGCAATCACAAACCAACTACCCCCAACTGGTCGAATCTCTGAGCAAAATTGCCCCAACCGTGAGCAACTTTTTTGATGGTGCAGACAGCGTTTTGGTGATGGATTCTGACCCTGCAATCAAACAAAATCGCTTAAATCTACTGGGCATTTTACGAAACCATGCGCGAATGTTGGCAGACTTTGGGGCGATCGTCAAAAGCTAACCTACGAATGCCACTAAACCATGTCTACGTTCTACTGAGTGCGACACGAGGGTTGCAGCTTATTCCAATCTGGTAGTCCTAGTTTGAAAAAGTTGGACAGGCATTGTCGGAAGCCTTGCAGCAGGAGACCGCCCACTTGGATATGTTTTTCTCTGTCCTTCCCTAAATGGCACTCCCTATTCCTGTATAAGATCTCCAAAAAACTTTTCAGTGTGGTCTAATTCTGCTAGTATTATAAATCTGTGACTGTGAAAGCTAAAAAGCAGAACGGTACAGACCCAATGGAGAGATGGCCGAGTGGTTGAAGGCGCAGCACTGGAAATGCTGTGATGGGGTAACTTATCCGAGGGTTCGAATCCCTCTCTCTCCGTTCTAAAGCGCCGATATATCAAGGCTTTCAGAGAACCCCCGAAGTTTCGGGGGTTTCTTTTTGGGCGATCAGTTGGGTGATTTTGGACATCTTTAGACACCTTTTGACTATGGTTTGACTATGAAATTTGGACGTGATAATTGTCTGAACAAGGGTGAGTACGTTCGTATTCTTCATTGGGATAATTATTATGTACAGCCAAGCTAATTCAGGCAAATCTTTCAAAGGGTCTGTGAGTGTCGAGGTCTTTCAAGGTCGTTTAAGGTTGCGGCTTCCTCGGCAATTGTTTGGAGGCAAACAGAAATATCTGACGCTGGGGCTATCTGATACGGATGTAAATCGCAGGATGGCTGAGGCAAAAGCAAAACTGATCGAGTCTGACATCGCGCTGGAACGATTCGATTACACGCTGGAAAAGTATGGCAAGCCAAAAGCACCGACTCTCACGGTTGTTGAAGCGGTGAAACCGAAGGCAAAGCCAGAGCTTGATCTTGCTCAACTGTGGGAGCGGTACAAGGAAGTGCGATCGAAGAAAGTCAGCGAAACAACGATGAAGCTCAATTATGCGAGAGTGACGGGTCATATTCAGAAGTTGCCGACCGTTGAGTTAGAGGATGCGATCGCGATCCGAGATCATCTGCTTGAAAACAATTCAGGGTACACTGCCCACCGAATCTGGGTGCAATTCAACGCTTGCTGCAAATGGGCATTGAGAAGCAAACTGATTCCTGAAAATCCCTTTGCCGAAATGCGGGAGGATTTCAGACACAGCGACACTGAGCAGCTAAAAGATATCGACAGCTTCTCAAAAGAAGAGATGGAAACCGTGATTGCTGCCTTCGAGAACCATCCGCACTTCAAGTACTACGCGCCGTTTGTCAAATTCCTATTTTGGACAGGTGCAAGAACTTCTGAAGCGGTGGGCTTGCAATGGAAACATACCACTCCTGATTTCCAGCACATCATCTTTTCAGAAGCCGTAGTGAATGTTTCCTCCAAAGGCATTCGGAAATGCACGAAGACCAAGAGAGCAAGAAAATTTCCACTGTTTTCTCTACCCAAGCTGATCGAACTGTTGCAAAGTATCAAGCCTGCTGACTGCGATCCGGAATCTCCAGTCTTTACTTCTGTCACTGGGAAGTTGATCAACTCTCATTCGTTCAACGCCAATGTCTGGAAAGGTTGCAAGAATCATGGCAAACGGTTCGATGGCATTGTGACAAAGTTAGCAAAGGAGGGGAAGATTGACCACTACCGCCCTCAGTATCAGACTCGCCATACCTTCATCACGTTGCAGATCGAAGCGGGGAAGAGTCCGACGACGATCGCAAGATGGGTCGGAAACCGAGCTAACGTGATTGAGAAGCACTACATGGGCGATTTGTCTCATCTTGGTGCGGCTGAAATCTAATGCAATCGCTTGAATGTCAGCAGAAATAGCACGTCAGAAGCGCAAAACGATGATCAGCAAAAGACTTCCTGATGCAGTTTTCTAAAAGCCTCACTTGCTAAATCTCCTGAGTTTTCCAGCAGCAAATTGTATTGAAAATGATACTAATAGAGCGAAGCAACGCTATTTTAATGAGGAACTGATTTTCAGTGATTGAGGTGAATACTTTATTTTTAGCTTGGCAGGACTTCAAATCCCGAACTTGGTTCCCTGTAGGAAAGCTCACCCGTGTAGATGGGCTATATCACTTCAGCTATCTTCAGGGAGCAATTGAAGCCCAGAATCAAGCAGGCTTTCAGCCGATCTGGTCATTCCCCAATTTTTACCAACCCTATAGTTCTACTGAACTTTTCCCGCTGTTTGCCAATCGTTTGCTACGTCCTGACTACGAGGACTTTGTGCGATGGCTCAACCTTCCTCAACATCAACACGACCCAATCTCGTTGCTTGCGCGGAGCGGCGGTAAACGTAAAACTGACAGCTTTGAGGTTTTTCCTAATCTCGAACGCGATTCGCAGGGAAACTATCACGTTCACTTTTTTGCACAGGGGTTGCGTAACTGTTCAGAAGCGAAGCAACAAATTCAATATCTTCAGTCTCAAACACCGCTATTGATTACTCAGAATATTGAGAATCAAGTTGACTCGCAGGAACCTCGTCGAGCGCGATCGCTGAGCCTACAGACCGAGGATCGAAATTTCGTTGGCTGTTGTCCCCACTATCTATCTCAGAATTTCTTTGAGCTAATTTGTTGCTTTCCTCAGCAAGTCAGCGTGACTGTGGAACGAGTAAATTTGCCTCCGACACCGCTCCAGTTTCGTCTCCTATGCCATTTGGTAGCGACGTGGACAGAGGGTTTTCAGCCCTTTTCTAGTTTGCTCTATCAATCTTTATCTCAAGGTGAGATTAAAACGCTTGGCGCAAAAACTAATGCTGTGGAAATCGTATAGCCTCAGGGCTTGGTGGAGTAAATGATTTAGTGGATACGAGATCAATGTAAAGAACAACAATCACGCGATCGTTCAGTCCATATTTGAATCGAGGTTGTGAGAATGCAGAACAACTTACTGAGTCGATATCTAAATTTAGAAGAATTCTGCACCTGCACTCAGACTTACCGGAAATTTGCAGATTACATTAACCCCTATCCGCAAAACGTAGAGGAAACGATTCCAGCATTGCAAGCGCTCTGTCAGCATTTGCTTGACCCGATCATCGATCATTTTGGCAAGGAGCGGTTCCAGCTTACCTACGGCTTCTGCTCGAAAGACATGAAGCGCTTTCTAAGCCAGAAAGACCTGGAGACAGGGATGAAGAATGGACGGGTTGACCCTAGCCGAGATCAGCACATGGCGCATGAGGTGAATCGGAATGGGAAGTACTACTGCGATCGCTTAGGGGCTGCCTGCGATTTTCGGATTGTGGATTTGGAGAGCGATCGCTTGGTGGAGTGGATTTTAGAGCAGCGATTGCCGTTTGATTCACTGTATTTTTATGGAAGCGATCGACCAATTCACATCAGTTACGGAATGCAACACAAGCAGGAAATTTGGGCATTCACGCCAGAGGGAATGCCGACAAAGAAGGGAATGCCAGACCTCATCAAACTACCAGATCAGTATAATTGAGGTAGCCAATCCTACTTGATGTTCTGAATCGAAAATGCAGACACCAGAGCAGCCATTGTTATCTGAAGAAGATGTTAGAACCAGAGTCGTAGCCGTTTGGTTGGCAGATCATGGGTTTACAGCGGAAAGCATTTCAGTTGAGTTTTCTTTCGAGATTCGTTTAGGAAGAGGAATTCTGCGGGTCGGTTCTAATGAACCTGTCCGTTCACCTGTGTTTCGCCCAAGAGCAGATGTTGTAGTGCGAAGCTGTGATGGTAGAAATCTACTCGTTGTTGAAGTGAAAGCCCCAGGCGAACCGTTAGATGAAAGCGCAAAGGAACAAGGAATATCCTACGCACGTTTACTGCGTGTGGGAGGTATTGCACCTTTTGTCGTGTTGACTAATGGTAATGAAACTCGAATTTATGACAGCATCTCAGGCGAACTAATCAACGATATTCAAGTTCCTACAAGCCATCCCTACGTCCAAAATGGATTTCGTGTCACTACTGACGACATTGCTTTACGTTCAGAAGCACTGGAAACCTTTGTTTCGTTATCCCCAAACAATTTAATTGAGTTTTGCCGCCGTCAAGTTGACCATCGGATGCGTCCTCTGCGGGATGATGATCCGTACGGCGGGAAAAAGTATATTCCTGCGCTCTACATTGAACGGAATCAAGCTAAACAAGATTTTGCTAAGCGCATTGATCGCGAAAAGCGGAGAGTTGTAGTTTTGGCAGGTGAACCCCAAGTGGGGAAGACAAATTTTGTCTGTCATACGGTGGAAGAAAAGCTTGAGAGTGGAATTCCTTGCTTGTTTTATCCGGCTATCGGAATACAACAAGGTTTACTAGAAGAGATTCGCGAAGACTTCGAGTGGATTATTCACGATAATAGTGCAGCGCATCAGATCATCCATCGATTAACTCGAATCATTCAACGAGTTGGACAGAGACTAATTATTTTTATTGATGGATGGAATGAGGCTAGTCAAGAATTAGCTCGTGCAATTGATAAAGGGAGTGAGAGACTGGCTTGTGATGAGATTCAAATTGTCATTAGCTTGACCAATACATCTGCGAATCGATTGTTACTAGACGATGTGGGAAACCCCTCTTACATTGCAGAAGCAGCTTCTATTGAAAAATCAGCAATTCCGCTTTTTGAGATAGCACCTGAAAAACTAAATGAAAATTTCAGCACTGTTGAAATTCAGAAGTACAGCATTATAGAATTTCAGAGAGCTTACGAGGTGTATGCTCGCGTCTACAATGTGCAAGTTCCACCAACACACTTGAAGATTGCTAATCCATTCATTTTACGAATTGGCATGGAAATCTTCAGAAATAAGAATTTGCCGGAGGTAATAGATGAGCCTGAACTTTTAGAAAAAATAATTTATCTAAAAGCTGAACGAGTAAGGCAAATGAATCAAGATGTTGTTGTTGCTCTTTTAATCAGCTTAGTCAGAGAAATGTTTGCCAAGGATGCTCCTGTTAGTCAAGAAAAAGCGAGAGAATTGTGGGCATTACCAGCTACAAATGATGTGCCAACTGGTTTATTTGAAGCGGCACTACTATCGAAAGTGTTTAGCGCCCGAAATCTATCATCTCTAGATTTCTACTATGGGCGCGAACGAGATTTCTTAGTTGCTTATCTATTACGCAATTGGACAGAAGCTCTCTTAGCAGAGCCTGACAAGATATGTTCGGAGCTTTCTAAAACAACTTCCACAGGAGTTGGACTAGAAGCATTAAGATGGTTTCTCAAGCAGCCCAGGCATTTCTGCCATTTACAGGCAGTTGCTAAACTATCAATTCAACTAGAACCAGTTGTGAGGAGAGTAATATCGTCATCTGTACGTCAAAACCCAATTAGTTTTGATGATGCAAATGCAAATTGGCTTAAGCAGACAATTGAGCAATTCATTGCTGATTCTGATATATTCGTTAAAATTCAGGCTGCTAAGTTAATTGCAGAAGCGCTAAAAGATAAAGACAAACTTACCTCACTTCTTTTTGAGGTTGAAGATGATAAAAGCTTGGAAGAACTAATTGCTGGGCTATTGGAAACCAACGAAGAGTTTTCGTTTGGGCGTAGCGGTGCTGGTCAGGTTGTGCTTGAGACATTCAAAATTATTACTGATTCTTTTGAGAACTATAACTTTGAACTGTGTATTGACGATCATGGTGAATCAAACATTTCAGCTATTTTAATGCAATTAATGTTGCATCAGAACGCAGCTATCCGGCAAGGTGCTGCGAAAGCGCTTGGTCACACTGCTCCTCGTACTCTACTTAGTAATATTTCTACTGTAATGGAGGTAAGAACTATAAATGCTCTTGACGATTATATTGAGGCTATCGATTTGGCAACCAGGTCTTTGTATGAAATCTACCTTGGTGGAGCGCTAGGCTGTCCAGGAGCAGTGCAGGCTTTGTCGGATTCTCCGATCGAACTATTCAAGAAGTACGTAGATTTACATCGGCTTTGTAGAGATATCGTTGTTTCTTATTCGGGTAGAGGCTGTGCTGAAAGACTCTTTGAGTTTCTAGAAATTATTCACGAAGAAGTAGAGAAATCACGTCGAAATGCAAAAAGTAATTTTGCTCAGTGTCTTGAGTTAACCCTGCCTTTGGATTGCTTTATCCCTGATCCTGAGTACTCTCTGATGATCGACAGGTGCTATCAAGCCATACAGGACATCGAACCGGATTTTGATAATTAGCGTCAGCACAACCACATAGGTTCCAATTGAATCAGAATTTCCACTTCTAGATTAGTTCCAATTTTAGTCAGATTGCAAATAGCTCTTTTGCCGCTTACGCATTTCTGAGCGCGCTAATTTCACCCGATATGGATCAGCATCTTTTCGCCACACCACTCGATATCCTTTCAATTCAGCGCAATGGTCTTCGAGGCATTTAAGCCAACCTCGTCGATCGCGAATCTTCTCCCAATCGTCGAACAGTCCCCAATCTTCCTCCTGCCGACTCAGCTTGGCAAACTTCTCGTAGAGCGGGTAGTCCGGCATGACGAGCAAATCTTTCTGATGCAGCACAGGCGGATTATCGTTTGGGTCATAGTCCCGATAGCTGACGTGCAAATCTCGCAAATCAACCTGCATACTGGTCTGAAGTGCTGGATGGGGTTCAGCATCGAAGTCCGGATAGAACAGATAAGAGATTTTCGGCTTGCGGCAGTGGAACTTGATGACATTTGCCTCTTCAGGACGACCGATCGTGCGAGAGGCGCAACCTTCATAAAGTCGTAAGAGCGGATCGAGGGCTTCGATCGCAGATACATGCACCCAAAGCGAATTCGACAACTTCTTGCCAATCGGACTTGACTGACATCGGGCGCTAATAATTTCCAAGTTGCCCAAACTCAACAGCATCAAATCTGCTGCCGCACAAGCTTGTTGATAGCCACCAAATAGAGATTTGATGTCATTCTGAACTATTGAAGTGAACTCGCGCAGCTTGGGACGACGGCTGAAATGGCTAAGGGCAAGATAGACCAGTAGATCTTGGCGGCGTTTGTCTGCGATCGCATCCCACTCTTGAGCGTTGGTTGCTTGCAGGACAACCTGGAATGCCTTGCGAAGCGAACCGAATTCTGTTTGTAAGGTTGTGAAGTCTTGAACTTCATCAGCTAGGGGCAAACGTCCACGATCGCTGACAAATGCCATCAGTGGAGCCAGCAATTCCTTATATTCCTCAAAGCGGCGAACACTCGTTTTGACTCTGGGCGTAGTGGTGCGAGATCGGAATCGAGAAGCCCGGAAGCTTTGCGCTTGCGCCTCATCTCGAAATACAAAATAGATGCCCAGTGCTACCGGAATCGAATCCACCCCTAAAACCTGGTCGATGTAGACTTTCAGTTCTTCTTGCTCATAATTCTTCTGAAAGGTGTTGCGGCGCGTAATGACTCCATCACCATAAATGACGGTGCCGCGAATGCGATCCTCGATCAAAACCTGTGCCGCGACAATTAACACTTTTTGAGTCAGTGCCCACGCTTGAATCATTGCCTCTCGTCGTTCAGTAGGATTTTCGATCACGTTTATGATGTATCCCAAGTTGACGACATCCGCAGAGATACAAGATGTATCCGGTCGATAATAAGGGTCCCAGCCAGAAGCCGAAAAGCCTTGCTCTAGGATGTGTTGAATGTCTCCACCATGACCACAGCCGTAATCAAAAAACGTAGTTTCTGGTGTGAATAATCCTGCCTCCAACGCTGAACGCACAGGTTTAGAAAGAGTAGTCCGAACCAACGCTGCTTTGTGGCGATCGATCTTAGGTGCGGTGCGCGGTGCGTGGATTGGGCAAGCCAACCGATGCTCATGCACCTCAATGTGATGCGATCGTAACCTCTGTTGCCAGCCGAATCGTGTTCCGATATCGCGAGAGTTTGCCAGCAGTCCTAAAGCGTCTTGCTGTTGAGTCAGTTCTGCGAATTCTGCGTAGTGGGGATAGTCTGGAGTAACGAAGGTTTCTTTACGGTGCAGAACAAATGGATTATCAGTGTCTCGATAATCGCGATCGCCGATTTCTCCTGTCTTAAGATCAACTTGGATACTGCGCTGGAGTGCCGGATGTGAGTCAGTGTCAAAGTTTGGATAAAAGAGATAGGAGATTTTAGGCTGGTTGGTGCTGAACTTAATTAGCGTAGGGGTGATCGGTTGTTGGAGATAATTTCGGGCTAACTGTTCGTAGTTTTGTAATAGTGGTTCAAGGATCGTCAGAGCGGAAATATGGACGTAAAAGGCTCCGAGGAGACGTTTGCCGATAGGAGCGCGATCTGCTAAGGCAGATATCTCTGAGACATCACAGCGTTCCACACCTTCAGCCAATTTCTCATCAATGGATTTTGAAGCGCACGTTGCCAACTCTACGCTGTCCATAAAGCTTACCTAGTCGCTCGACTTAGCACTAGGATATTCGCTAATTTAAGCGCAGCGAAATTCAGTACGACTATACTAAAACTGATTTCAAAGCATTGTCTAGCGTATAAGATGACGCTTTCAATTCTTTTACGCTACATCTAGAGTGAAGTGCCAAAGTTCTGTTATCGTTAGAAGCCACTGGGAGGACGAGAGAACGATGAGAACCTTAAGTTTGTTTGAGGAAGAGCGTCTCACATTGCCGAAAAGCATTGAGTTATCGGCAGAATCGCTGCGTCATTACGGTTCTTTCTACAAACATTGGGCGATCGCGTTCTCTGGTGGAAAAGATTCTGCGGCAACGGTGACGCTGGTTTCTCATTTAATTGAAACTGGGCAAGTTCCTAGCCCCGAAAGTCTGACCGTTCTTTACGCAGATACTCGTCAAGAGTTGCCGCCGCTGCACACTTCCGCGATCGCTATTCTAGAAGCATTGCGCGATCGCCTTGAACCCATCTTGGGTAAAGATGGCTTTCAAACCCGCGTTGTCTTGCCTGAATTAGACCACCGCTATTTTGTCTACATCTTGGGTCGGGGTGTGCCGCCGCCTTCTAATACGTTTCGCTGGTGTACACCGAAGCTGAAAGTGATGAGCATGGAGCGAGAATTAGAGGCTTTGCGCCAGGAACGGGGTGAGAAGTTTCTGATGCTGACGGGCGTGAGAATTGGGGAAAGTGCTGCGCGGGATCAACGCATTGCGGTGAGTTGTACGAAAGATGGTGGCGAGTGTGGACAAGGCTGGTTTCAGCACTCTTCTTCTAACGCGATCGCGGATACATTGGCTCCGATCGTTCATTGGCGAGTCTGTCACGTTTGGGACTGGTTACTCAACGCGGATCTAGAGCTTGGATTCCCAACGTTTGAGATTGCCAAAATTTATGGGCAGGATGTCAGCGATGGCGAAGAGCCGATGAATGCCAGAACTGGATGTATTGGTTGTCCCCTGGTTCAACATGATGCGGCACTTGATCGCCTGATTGCTCAACCAGAATGGGGATATCTCGCGCCCCTACAAAGGCTTAGACCGCTGTATTGGGAAATCCGAAAGCCTCAGCATCGCTTACGAAAGCACGGAGAAGAACGGAAGTCCGCAACAAAGTACATTGGCAGAAATCGCTTAGGTCCGCTCCATCTAGAAGCGCGTCGCTGGATGCTGGAACAGGTGTTGGCGATTCAGGAAGAGGTGAACGTGGTGGCGCGATCACTGAATAAGCCAGAAATCAGCCTGATCAACGATGAGGAACTGGCTCGAATTGAAGAATTAGTTGCGGCGAATACATTTCCTGATCGCTGGGACGGAACTGAGCATCGGGGCGACGAATGGCTTCCTGAGATTCTGCCCGATGGCAGCATCCAGCCGCTATTATTTGATGAGATTTGAATGGGTGAGGAGAGGGTATGGAGAAGAAAACTATTGCTCAGGCAGCGATCGAGGTTTTGAAGGCAGAAAAACAGCCGATGACGGCAGTCGAGATTACTGAAGCCATTCTGAAAAAGGAACTGTACAGCTTCAATACAAAAGACCCAAAAGCGATGGTGCGTGGAGCGATCGAGCGGCGCTGTGAGGGGATAAATCGACGAAATTCAGTAACTGAGAAGTTTTTCGAGAAGCTATCAGACGGAAAATATGCCATAAAGTGAGAGGGTAAGGAAACTAAATTATTGAAACAGTGATCAGGTGATCATGCTACAAAATTCGTATTTATCAAGAAGTGAACTCAAATGAGTAATAGTCCGAGGGTAATCAATGCCGAGCCAACTAAAGAGTTGTTCATATATATGCTGGTTCGAGACATTCCGCTTATTCGCGCAATTGTCGATCTAGTAGACAACTCTGTGGATGGTGCAACTCGCTTGCAGAGTAATGAGGACTATGAAGGGCTTTGGATAAGAATTTCAGCTAGTGAAGACTCATTTCAAATTGAAGACAACTGTGGAGGCATAACAGTAAAAGAAGCAGAAGAATATGCCTTCAAATTTGGTAGAGCAAATGACGCAGAGGCAACACCAAAATCAATTGGAAGATTTGGAATTGGAATGAAGCGAGCCTTCTTCAAAATAGGAAGAAAATTTACAGTCGAGTCAGCTACGCCCAATTCAACGTTCTCAGTTTCGGCAGACGTAGAAGAGTGGAAGAAGAAAAGTGAATGGACGTTTGAATTTCAGAAAGTTCAAGAAAATGGTCAGTACATAACCGAAAACATTGGAACTCGAATATTAATTGAAGAATTGCATGAGAGTGTATCTGAGGATTTAAGCTTGGAAAACTTTATAGCGCAATTAAAGCAAGAAATAACAATTGCATACTCATTAAAGATAAGGAAAGGGTTAACTATAAGTATCAATGGGGAAGAAATTTCTCCAACCTCTCTTAATTTTCATATCTCAGACAAGATTAAAGTTGCGAAATTTGAAAAAGAATATAGATATTTTGGCAGCCGTGAAATTGATACTCCAGTGCGAGTCAAATTGTATGCAGGTGTTGCAGACAGAAGTTTAGATAAAGGTGGGTGGTACATCTTTTGCAATGAGCGTATGGTTCTTGAAGCTGACCAAACTGAAATAACAGGATGGGGAACGAAAACAGGCTTTCCAAAATACCATCCTGATTTTGCATTCTTTCGAGGTTATGCTTTTTTTGAGTCGGATGATGCTGCTTACCTGCCTTGGACCACAACAAAGACAGGAATAGACTATGACTCACCTATTTATAAGTCAATAAAACAAGAAATAAATCGATTGACAGCGCCTGTCATTACTTTCCTAAGAAGAATGGCAGAGGAAAAGAGCCGTGTAGAGCGTGGTGAGATACCTGAAAGTCTACTTGAACAAGCATACACTCAAACTTCAATCTGTTCTGTACTTGAAGTGAGCGCAAGCACTTCCTTTGAAATACCTGAGCAGTCAACGATACCACCTAGTGAGAAACGTGGAACCATAAACTATAGTAAGCCAGTTGAAGAAATTGCTCTGATTAAAGAGCTATTAAATGCTTCATCCAACAAGGAAGTTGGTGAGAAAACTTTTGATTACTATCTGATGAATGAAGGATAAGGATGATGCCTGGTAGCTATTCAAAAATCAATTATCGTCTTCGTCCTGCAAAAGCGGTCGAAAGAAAAATCATCTGTGACTCCCTTCGTTGTTTAAGTCCTTTTGGAGAACTCTCAACTTACAGATATGTGGGCTTTGGTTCAACCTACTTCAGCGACTTTATTCTTTTTCATAAGTCTCTACATATTGAGGATATGGTCAGCATTGAAAAAGATAGACACGCCAAAGAGCGCTTCGAGTACAACAAGCCTTTCGGATGTATTGAGATCAAGTACGGAGATTCCTGTGAAATTTTACCCGCCCTTGAATGGAATAAGAGATCTATTGTGTGGCTTGATTATGATGACTCACTAGAAGTAAAGATTCTGGATGATATCGATCTCCTTGCAAGTAAATTGATGTCTGGAAGTATCTTAATTGTCACAGTTAGCGCACAACCAGAGCAACCTTCAGACGAGGATCTGCCAAGAGAAAAGCTGAATGAGTTTAGAGAGGGTAAGCTGCGGGAAAGGATTCCCAACGAAAAAATTCCTATCAACTTGCAATCAACTGATTTAACTGGTAAAAAACTCGGAAATTTATACAAGAGAATAATTGACAATCAATTAAACCAGAGCATCACCAACGCTAATTCAGCACGCTCAGCAAAGGAAAAGCTTAACTACAAGCAAGTTTTCAATTTCCGTTATGCCGACGGCTCTCGTATGTTGACAGTTGGATGGCTTATTTTTGAGCAGGACTATTCTAACATAGCCGACCAATGTAAATTTGATAAGCATTTCAATGCAGCAAAGCTAGATGAACCTTATGAAATAAAAGTACCAAATCTTACAATTAAGGAAATTCAATATTTAGACGGTCAAATGCCCACAAGCGATTGCGATACTTTGAAGCGGATTTGTATTCCACTCAAAGATGTTAAATGCTATGCGGAACTTTACAAATACTTTCCCTCCTTTGTAGAAATGTTTATGTGAAAACTGAAAGATGATTTCGAGATGCCCTTTAGTGTTTTTGCTTTAGTAGATTGTGGACGTTAGAAGATAAAGCTGCTCTATACTTTTTAGTCCTGAGTCAGCAGCTAAATATCCAATGCCCCTATGTAGATGCAACCGAAACTGAGTTGCAAGAATTTCAGAATTATCACCCAGTCCGTCATTGCTACAACGCTGCTTGAGAGCAACTATTAGCAAACTTCCGATCTCGCCCCCAAATACCTGCCACGTCATCTCCACATTGCTATCAGCAGGAATTGCTACAGGTGAAGGTGAAGTAGGTTCAGCTAGAGAACGACAGAATGCCCAGCGACAAAGAATGTTCCACTGGTCAATTTTGGTAATGCGCTTGAGCTTTATTAGTTGATCCTTAGCAGATTGGGAAATGCGGACGCGATCGACAGGAGGTTCCATAGATTTCACCAAAAGTATCCGGGTTTGACTTGAGTTTGATGCTGAGTACGATCGTATTTAAGCAAATATTCACGAGAAACCACACGATTTTCCCGCAACCGTTTGACCTCGGCTTTGCCGATTTCCGTATCGGTGGAGAGTAAAAGCACCTGATGGCTGGCTTGGGCAAAATAACGATCGACAAGATTATTTCGATGAGACGAATCCAACCGCCCAAGGGGTGTGTCGATCGCGACAGGCAACTGCCGACCAGAAGCACGGGCTAATCCCCACAGCAGGGAGATTGCCAACAACTGTTTTTCGCCCGCCGAGAGCCGATGCTTGGGAACGGGCAACCCTTCGTAATCAAACAGAGAAAGGCTGAAAGTCTCCGTGTCAATCTGAACGCGATACACCAGATTGGATTTATGCAGCAAATAGAGAAAGCATTCTGTGACCAGGGTTTCAAGCTGGTTGAGCTTACGGAGCTTCAGTTTTTGCTTAAAGGTTGTGAGCGTGTCTTGTACTTTACCGATCGCGCCGAGAATATGCTCGTCATTTTTTTGATCGATCGCTAGCTTCCCATACTCCAGTAGTTCTTGTTTGGTACGCTCAATTGTCTGTCCTGCTTGGTCTAATAGCCGCTGACTGTGTTCGCGATCGGCTTTGAGATGAGCAACATCCGCCTGAGCTTGTCGAACTTGCTGTGTTAATTTGTCAAAAGTCTCTGGAGAAGCTGCTGTGGCGAGATATCGTTCAATAGTTTCAACGTTTTCCTGGCAGGTTTGCAGTTGCTTCAGGCGTTCTTGAACGATTTGGAATTGATGCGGCAAAACCTGTTCTAGTATATTTTTGATCTGATTTAGGGTATCAATATCAGCCCCTAACCAAATGCCTTCAGGAGAATGCGCGATCGCGTTCTCTTCCTCAGCTAGAAATGTTTGAAGCTGCTTAACTTGCTTTGCCTTCAAGTCCAGCTTTTCAACAAACTCTAATAAGCGCTGACTGCGTTCTTGTAGTAATTCTTTGGCAACCTCGAACTGCTGATGTCGAACTTCGTGTTGTGCTTGAACTTGAGCTTGTTGGAGTAAAGGCTGAATCATCGCTAACGGCAAAGCTCCGGCAGCAATCTCTCGCAGAACTGCGCGATGAGCTTCCGCCTCCTGTTTGAACTGTTGCAGTTGGGCTTCTTTTTGGGTTCGTTCTCCTGCAATCTTGCCTCCTTCCGACAAGAACCGATCTTCGGCTTGCTTTAAGAGGTTCTCTGCTCGATCTAGCTTGGCTTGAATCGAAGTTACTTTCTTTTTGATCGATTGCTTCTCCTTTTTCTGATTCTCTAAGCGTTGCTCAATATCTTCAATTTTTTGCTGTTCTTGTAGGGTCGCCAAAGCTTTGCGCTTGCGGGATGCAAGAACATCTAGATCGGTAGAGAGACGATCGGGAAGTTCTAGTCCGAGTAGCGATCGCATTGCATTCTTGACAGATGGTGGTGGGGTTTCCTGTTCTGCTAATTCGCCAACCTGTTCACCATCAAACAGAAACAACTGAGAAATTCCCAGGGGTAACAGATCTTCGATACGCTCATCCCATTTCTGCACAAGGTCAGGAGAAGCTTCACCGTTGGTCATAATTCTCAGCGTATCTCGATTGCTCACTAGCTCTGTCCAAAACCGATAAATTCTAAACTCTGTAGGCTGTGATTCGTTGTTTAAGGTTTGCTGGAATGCAAGTTCGATCGAGGCATCCTGCGCTTGCCGATTGATGCACTGCTTGAGAAATTCCGCATAGCTAAAACTGCCGCGAGTAGAACAAGGAGCGCGATGCCCATACAGCGCAAGGCGAATCGCATCCATGAGCGTCGTTTTGCCGCCGCCATTCATTCCGCCAAACAATACGATCGTTTGTTGTTCTTTCCCAGGACGCAGATTAAAGACCTGTCGCCCTTTGTAAGGACCAAAATTCTCTAAAATCAACTCTTGGAAAATCATTCGGGCTGTACCTTAAATTTGAGATCTGCCCATGAGGACGTTGGCGGATTGGTAAGCTGCTTCACGGCTTCGATATCGCCGTCTTTTGCAGCTTTCTTGATGTTCCAGTTGAGATGAGCATTGTCGATCGCATCTTCTCTGGGGCGCGAACTCGTTTCAAAATGCTTTTCTAACGCATCAATGATGCCGACCCGTCGAGACATCGTTTGAAACTTACGCTCAGTGCTTAACAGCCGAGTCATTAGCTCAAAGTGCATCGGATCATCACAGATTTCCTCCAAGATGCTCCACTCGTCGATCCCAAGTTGGTCATTGCCTGCGTTGGGACGCGGATCATCGAATTCCTTACCTGTGACCGCTTCGTAGATCCCAGGCAAAGTATCATCAAATTCGTGGAATTCTTCGAGCCAAATGCGGCGGATTTCGCTGAGTTCTTCGATCGCAATCAATTCGATGTTTTTCATCTCAGTAGGCGCATTCTGCCGCGCTTCCTTCTGAGTCTGTAGCACTCGGCGCAGCCACTCTTCCCGCCATTGCTTGGTATAAGGACCGGGAATGTTCACAATCTCTTTGGCATCAGAACCGTCTACATTGCGTTCATAGAGTTGAATCTGTCCTTGCCGTCTGCGAAAATCTCGGCGATCGAGGTCATCTTCTACGTCTAATTCATTTCGCAAATCGAGCAGCGGCTGCATCCACTCTTTCTCCTCATCGTTCTGGATCATTGCTTCCATTGATTTGTCAGCAGAAACGAGAGTACAGACCCAGCACCCGAATCGAGAACTACCGCAGCTTGGAGTAGAAGTATCAACGACTAAGGGACATTCGTTATCTGCCGTTGCGCCTCGATACATTTTGAATAAGTCTTTGTTGTTGTTGCCCCACGGATTTTGCCATTGCATCAGATACAGCCACACTTCATCGGTTCGCCAATCCTCGATCGGAGTGTAGATCAAAGAGTTGGGGCGACTAGGATTGTAGTTGAGATGGGAAAAGACTCGCCAGTTTCGGTGTTTTTCCATCAACGCTGCCCGTGATGAACTCTCAGCCTTGCGCGTTCCGAGAACTAGGATGACTTCGCCGCTTTCACGAATCTTTTCACGAATATAGTTATCTGAAGGTTTGATTTTAAGCCGTTCGGTACACCAGCGAAAGCCTTGGCGTGGGGCTGGGTAGCCTTTACCAATGAGGTTGACCCAAAAGGTGTCTTTGACCGCAGGCTTGAGCAGAATTGGCTCGATCGGTAAATTCTTTTCTTTCGCAACGACTCCCATCACCGTGAGCGATTTATCAACCCAAGCAGACACCACAGGATTCTCAACCATTGTGTCTGTCGTGATGACGTGAATGGTTTTAGTGCGTTTCTCTGGTGGAAGATCCGCGATCGCAGTCCACACCAACTGAAGCACCGCTGTCGAATCTTTGCCGCCAGAATAGCCAACGATCCAGGGTAATTGGTCTTGACAGTACAGTTCTTGAATTTCGATCGTCAGAGCTTTCAACTCTTCAACCAATTCAGGGACAGAGCGTTGAGATTCTAATTTTCCTGTTTCAGTCATCACACCTACCCTCAATACGAATCAGTCGATCTTCTAGAGCAGATTACCCTGCTTCTTGTAGCCCAAGTATTCGAGCCGTTTCCGCTTCTAGAGGCTCATCGATATAAACTAAATTCACGTCTAGAAGAGTCGCAACCTGATTAAGCTCCTCTGGTGAACGACTGGTGTAGCCAAAGCCCTGAAACTCATCGGGATCATCTTCGTGCCCAATCACAGCCGTATTCCATCCCCACTCTATCGAAGTGTCTACTGCGTCAATCCGCTCTAGAAACAATTGCACTTTTTCTTCACTGGGACTGGTAACTTCAAATCCTCTTAAACTTTCCATCGTTTTATTACCTTGAGAAACAGTCTGAAATTCAAGCATCAACACCCTACCTTCCTGCTAAGGTATAGGCTTTCTCTAAGCGGTCTTCCTCAGTCGTCAACGGCAGCTTCATTGCCTGTTTCAGATATGCCGTCATAAAGCTGACACAGGTTCTCGATTTGGAGAGCCGACCGCCATACATGATCCGACCCTCCCAATCTGGATTCGATCGCGACCAGTCAATCTTCCGAAACACTTTCAAATGGCGTTCCCAGTCATCAGGATAAATCGATAGCAAAATCGCACCTGCACTACCGATCCCCGCCAAAGTGACCGCATGACTGTGAACATATTCCCGCCGAATCTCACCAGGGCTAACCTTTTTGTCAAACACCTGTTGCCAGTCGAGGATGTTCTCGCTGACCGCCCTCCAAAAGTTCACCCCAATTTCAATCTGTTTCTCCAGTTCTGCATCTCGGTGATTAACCAAAAGTGCGTGAGTTGCACCGTAGATGCTGCTGAGGGTGAAAAGCTTACTCGAACGAACCGGAAGATTACTGCGCTCCATGTCTGTGAGTTTGTCGAAAATCTTGACTTCTTTGACGACTGATTTGGAAAGAATAGATTTGCGATCGCGGCTGTCATAAAGAATATTGAGCGAGGGATCAGGATGAACCGCGTACCGATTCAAATCAGTGAACATCTGCTGCGATCTCTTCAGCCCAATGTCTAAGAAAAAGACAACTGCGATCGTCTCATCTCCAAGGTCAGGATTCTCTTTCAATGCCTGCTCAAATGCGGCACGGCGATGCTGTCCGTCATTAATGACAAACCGAGCATCCATCGGAACTTTTAGATTGCCAATGTCTTCCGAACCAACGGCTTCAAAGGCGATATCGGCATTGATCGAAACAGTGATGGCTGAGAACACGTAGCCCGTTGGATTATCTACAACGTAACGAGCAATTTCAGGCACACGGCTTCGGTTAAGAATCCGTTGCGCCCTCATTTCGGGCGGAATTTCTTCGTCATCGAACGAAAACAGCTTTGGGATCAAGCGCACCGGACACATCGAAACGTAATACTCACGCCCCGCTTGGATGCCTCGAATGGCTGGAAAAGTGTACTCAAATGGGAGAGCCATAGAACAGGTCTGAGACTTTCCCATGTAATGTATCACTAAATCGACATACAGTATGTAAAAAATCGCATACAGTTAACGTTTTGTTTAGTATTAGCTACCTGCGCCGTGAAGTAAGAGCTTAATAGGCGGTCTTGAAGCCAGTGACAGAGATAATATCGTTTGCTAAATCTCTTGCCATGATTGGAATAAGGCGCTTCATGTTGGACTCGAACACCTCGCCTGCCCAGATTTGCTTGAGGCGGTTTCTAGCAGCCTCATTAACGTAAACGGTCTTGTCAGGCATGATCAGCAACATCGCGACATCTCCTGAATTTTCGGTAACGACAAAGACAAATTCATCTTGATCGGTTTGCAACCCTTCGTACCAGTAGTCAATGTGTTCTTCTAATTCGTGTTCGTAGATAGCATACGCCATCTTGCCGCCTTGTAATAAGGCTTTCTTAAGTTTGGTTACGATCTGTTGCTTCGTCATTTGAGTTCTATATTGAACTTGACCCTAACAAAGTCTCTCATGTCTTAATGGCTGGAAGATTTGGGGTACGATCGCTGATAATCCACGGTGAAGGAGAGCAGTATGGTCGAAATCACGATCGAGGAAATGTCTGAAGATCTCCCAATGTATTTACGCCGAGTGGAGGCAGGTGAAAGTTTTGTTGTGGTTGCGGCAGGAAAAGCGATCGCAGAAATAAAACCAATTCATCGCTCTGATTTATCCGATGCCTTTAAGCAATTGCGCCGGATTTGTCAGGAGGAAGACTATGCCCTAGAGATTCCTCCCCGCAACGATCGCTCAAACAGTTTTGTCGATGATCTAGCATGAGTTTTTTATGTGATACCAACATCATCAGTGAGTTGAGCCGTCCTCAACCAAACGCGGGCGTTACGCGATGGGCAGATGCACAGGCTGACATTACGATTAGTGTAGTGACTCTGGAAGAAATTATTTTTGGATTGACTGCTAAACCGAATGCTCGGATTGAGAGGTGGTTTGAGCAATTTCTGAAGGACTTCTGTAATGTGTTGCAAATTACACCTGAGATTGCGAGACGAGCAGGTGAACTGAGAGGGAGGCTACGGTTACAGGGAAAGCCGAGATCGCAGGCTGATATACTAATCGCAGCAACGGCTGAGGCTCATAATCTAACTCTTGTAACTCGCAATGCCAAAGATTTTGAAGACTGTGGCATCGCTCTATTGAACTCATTTAATTAAGTTGTGGCTATGTTGGGTTTCTCTATGATTTGAGGTATAAAAACGATCTCTAAAGTTTCCAGAAATTTCGTTTTTTCTCTGTAGAACTAGAGGTAAATGTTAAAATCTGTCAAAAATGCCACAAGGAAGATTTCATAGAGAGCTACCTTCAAGATGGCGAACGTCTGGGGAGTGGTTTGCTCTGGGGCAGCAGCAGTTTCAGCGTGGTGCTTACCCAGCAGCCTTAAAGTCATTCGACTACGCGATTGCACTTCAACCGAATATCGCTGATATTTGGAAACGTAGAGCAGAAACTTTAAAGAAGCTCAAGCGCTACCAAGAAGCAAAAGCTGCCTATAGTAAGGTAACTTTTTTGTCTTATTCTCCTGACATTGCGGATCAAAATGCCAAACGATGGTTTGAACAGGCGAATCATTACTTGAGTGCAGGTGAGTTGAAAGCAGCACTTGAATGTTATGACCGTGTTATCAACCTTCAGCCAAACTTACAAGCTGCTTGGTTCAATCAAGGATCAGTGCTGCATGACCTAGGAAGATACCAGGATGCGCTTGCACACGTTGATCGCGCTCTCGAAATTGATTCAACACTAGCTCACGTTTGGTTCGGTCATGGTGTTTTGCTGGGTCGTTTAAAGCACTATAGCGCAGCCCTGGAAAGTTATAATCGAGCCATTCAAATTCAACCCTATAGCTATGAGGCTTGGGTGAACTCTGGAGAGGTGCTTATGGAATTGGAGCGCTATGAAGAGGCAGTTGCAGCCTGTAATCGCGCACTCAAACTTCAACTATCACCGAATGCATTTTATATACGAGGCGAGACGCGGAGGAGGTTAGGACAATGCGAATCTGCGATCGCAGACTTTGATAGCGCCTTAAATATTCACCCAGCTTTCTACAATGCTTGGCATGGTCGAGGACTTGCACTAGATAAATTAGAAGAATATGAAACAGCAATTGATAATTACGAGAAAGCACTTTCGTTTGAACAGAACGATAGTGCCTTTTGGCATAACTGTGGGATTGCCTTGGCTAAGTTAAAACGGTACCAAGAGGCGATTAATCACTACGATCGTGCCCTTGCTCTAGAGTCCATAAACATTAGAACTTGGATTGAACGAGCCATTGTGTTGGAGAAGTTGAATCGATATAAGGAAGCAGCCGAGGACTATAACCAATATCTTGAGTCCCAGCCCAACAACTACGAAGTTTTATCAGCTCGTGGATCTGCCCTCAACAATTTAGAGAAGTATGAACCTGCTCTTGAATCTGCAAATCGAGCTATTGAGATTGAGCCTAAAGCTAGTCAAGCATGGTATGTAAGAGGATATGCGTTGTGTGGATTAGGATTTTATGGTGAGGCAATTGATAGTTGCGTTCGAGCCATTGATATCGAGCAGGATAATCATTTGGCTTGGGAGTGCCGAGGTTCTGCTTTAACCGAGTTAGGACGCTACCAAGAAGCAGTCGAAAGTTACGACAAAGCTTTACACTGCAACCCAGACTATGGTTTAGCTTGGGCGGGTCTTGGTCTAACGTTGGAGAAGCTTGGACACTACGAGGACGCGATTGGAAGTTATGATAAAGCTCTGTACCATAAACCGGATCTTCATCAGGTTTGGCACAATCGCGCTAACACGCTTCACAAGCTATTTCGATATGAAGAAGCAGTTTCTAACTGTGACCAAGCCTTGCTCTACAAACCAGATGCTCATATAACTTGGGATGGTCGTGGCAAAGCGGCAGAAGATTCAGATGGGCGAGGAAAAAGTCCGTTTGCGTTTTCTCTACCACCTGAAATGTACAACCCAGAACTAGAAAAACGTGGGCATGAAGGACGCCTTGCCAGTATTCGGCAGGGTTTTAAGTATATTGAACGAGGAACCGAAGGGTGGGGACTCTTGCACTCCTACCTTGGCGATGCCTATCGCGATCGAGCGCGAAGAATTGAATTGCCTTATCGCTTTTGGAGAAAGGCATCAAGCAGCTATAAAACTGCCCTGAAAACCCTCACACCAGATCGTTTTTCAGAAAGTCATTTGGACGTTTTGAAAAATTTGATTGGAGTGCTATTTGCACTTAACGAGATTGACGAAGCGCAAACATTGCAACGCGATGGTAGTGATTTACTTCGGCGTTTATTGTCTGACCCGTCTTGTTCCCCTAAGCAACAAAGATCATTACTCTCCAAACAGTCTAGCTTCAATCAAATCAGTGTAGATCTTGCAGTGCAAGCAGGAGATTCAGCAGCAGCCCTTCAACTTGCAGAACACGGAAAAAATACCTGTTTGCGCTGGATGCTAGAAATTGGCGAACCGCCAGAAATCACTTACACGGATGTTCAGGAGTGGCTTCCGTCTACGACTGCCCTGGTTTATTGGAATCTCAGCCCGAATGCACTCACTACATTTGTGATTTTGCCAGGTCACGATCGCCCCCTATTAATTCCTGCTCCGGTCTTGCTCCCCACGGATTACATCTCTAAACCCCAAACTGATCACACAGACGAACGCCCTGCTACGGTCAAACAATTGTTGGCATGGGAAACGTGGCTTGACGAATGGAATCAAGACTATCAAGCCTACAGCAGTGAGAAGAATCCCCAGCACAGCCATTCTTGGCACACTCGCATGAGCGATCGGCTAGATGCCCTACAGCAAATATTGAATATTCCAGCGATTCAAGATTGCCTTCCGCCATCCGTCACTCAACTTGTTCTCGTTCCGCATCGCGATCTCCATCGCTTCCCCATACACGCTTTCTTTCACCTGCCGTCTACCTATCTGCCTAGTATCTATCTCGGACTTAGCACACTATCGAACAATAACAATTGTGATCGACTCCTGCTAATCGAAAATCCCAAAACCGATGCTGTGTCGGGCGGTGGAACCTTCATCGAAATCGAATCCGCTCTGATCCAACGTCTCTTTCCAACTCAATTGATTGAAAGAGATCATGCAACCGTTCAGCAAGTCACTGATGCTCTCAATCAACCTCATCGAATGTTGCACTTCAGCGGTCATGGCGCATATAACAGCTATAACCCTGCCCAATCCTGTCTCTTTCTTGCTGGAAACGATCGACTCACTCTGCAAACCCTCGCCCATCTTGATCTTAGTGCTTATGACCTTATTTGCCTTGCCGCCTGCGAAACAGGTATCACAGGTAGACAGACTATTACAGATGAGTATGTTGGTTTATGCAGCGCTTTCCTCAAAGCTAAAGCAACTCATATCGTTAGCACTTTTTGGCGAGTCGATTCGGCTGCCAGTCTGTACTTCATGGTTGAATTCTATCAAGAGCTTGCTGCTGGACAATCTCCCTATCTTGCTCTCCAACACGCCCAAACTTTCCTTAAATCTGCAACTCGTCAGGACCTGATCACATGGATTGATGCCGCACCATCTGACTTACCTAAAAGTTATCGAATTGCCCTACGCGAGGAATGCGAACTCCTTGCAGAAATTGAAACAGAGCATCCCTATGCTCATCCGTATTATTGGTCAGCCTTCTCAATCGCCGGACTATGAAAGACAAAGACGCAGATCAACAAGTTCTTGATGCCTTCCTCTTCGCCCTTGCCCAGCAAGACGAACCACTTTCCGATGTCGTACAAAGGCAACTTTATGAAATCAGCCAATTCCTTGATCAACAAGTTACCGATTTAGATGATCTTGCGATCTCAACCCCTAATTTAGCTGCACCTTATCGTCAAGCGCATCGACTACTAAGGAGTGAAAGAGGTGTGCCGCCTGCCGAAAAAGATGCAGGCGAAAATTCTGGAGGGAGCGATAATGTAATGCCAGATGACATTCGACCCAAACTGCTCGAAGCCGAAAAACTGTTAGATGCGATTCAACAAAGGCGAGATCAAGCGTATCGTATTCTCAATGCTGATGATCCAGTTCAACAAGCTAAACACACCTTTCAATAACCACGAACTCCTGTGACTCTACTTCGCTATCTTACCGTTGATTTATTTCTCTACGACTTGCATGATACGCTCACTGCAAGCGATGACAAAATGAAAGAAGTTCATCAGAAATTTTGGTGGCGCATTTACGGTGATGAAGCACCTGCAAAACAAATTGTACTTTCCGAAATAGAGAATAGCTTTCCTTCCTATGTCAAACTCCTGAACGATCGCACTGATTGCATTGAGAAGTTTCCCGATTCAGAAGATGGCTATTACTATCCCGTCAAAATTGGAGATACCTATGCAGTACAGATTGACTATTCTGGTAAACCTAATGACCCGGATTGGGAAAATCCCAATATTGCTGAGAGACTTCAGCTTCTCAAGCAAACGGTTCTCCTCAAGACTCGCAATGTTGCGCCTAACCTGGGACAAAATTGGTTGATTTCGGCTCAACTTACTGATTCGGAGGAAGCTAAAAGCGTAGCTGAAAAATGCTACCAGTCCTGGAGCAGTCATGCTAACTGGGAACAAGACTACAAAGGATCAGGCACATTCAAAGGCGCAAGCTTCTTTGAACTTGTGCGGCAAGACACTACAGCCGACGGTAACAATCACAATGAGTATCTTCTCATTTGTTTGTTTCCCGAAACCTACAAAAAGGATGAAATGAATCGTATGGTCGCGCAACTCTACCGTGACCTCATTGAGCTATTTCTCAGCCGAAACAAAGTACTTTGGCTTTACGAGCAAAGCCGTTTATTCAAGCCAACTCTCAAACGAATGAACCACGAGGTTCAACAGATGCAAAGTGAGCTTAAGCATCAAATTATCAGTGCCTCAATTAATCTTCACCACTTGCAAAAGACTCTAGCTGAAGTCTTGTCTATTTCCAACGATTACGAGTCCTTCTTGAGCATCTTGCAAACACAAATGACTGCGATCGAAAGCAATATCCGATTTTATAAAAAACGAGTCGAAAGCCTCAGAAATCGGGATACTCAAGCAGATCTAGAATTTCTCTACCGCTTCAGTACCTACGCTACAGAGAACTACCTTACCCAAATCAAAGCAGATAGTACTGCTTTTAATGCTGGGTTAAAGCCAATCGGAACATTCATTAAAACTATTCAAGGTATCACCGAAATCGAAAAAGCTAAAAACGATCGTAGATTTAATTCAACTGTTCAAATCGCTACAGTTGGAGTGAGTACTGCATCACTTGCCGCTTCAACTCTAAGCAACCAAGCAGATACGATAGTCAAAACAGTTTTTCCAGTTGCCAAAGATCAACCCATACCACTACACAACGCTTGGTTAAATTTTTTAGTCCCCTTTTTGTTAAGCGCGGCGATTGGAGCGTTATGTGCAAGGATATGGGCTTGGTACATCCATAGAAACTGGCATCACTAACTCTTCTTGTCTTGGATGGGGAAACTTTAATTTCACCTTAATTGGCAAGCAGGTTGTGGCACTTGAACAAATGCATTTGACTACAGTTAACTATTTTTTTAACAGCTTCTCTGCCAGCGCCCTGCTAATGAATCGATCTGAACCAAGATGATCATGATCGAGACAGGTGAGCCGCAGGTTAACTGGATTCATCGAACCCTCCTGATGCCTCGATGTCACCGTAAGTTCAGAATTTTCGATCGTTTTGTCGCATCCACTCTCGTATTCACATTTCTGATGTAGAGATAGGAGGCGAACTGTCCAGAAAGGATGAGGAACACTTATCCTTCCTAATCTTGGATGTTGGACGGTGGGTGGTTTTGCTCCTACGTCGTAGATTGATAAGCGATCGCTCTTGTAAGCATTACACCAACCGCAGGCAAGACGTAAATTGCTCGAATCATCGTCTCCTCCCCCCGAAAAAGGAAAGACGTGATCAATCTCTATCTGGAAATCTCGCTTATTGATGCCACGGGGTTTTAGGTAGTCGATAAATTGAGGCTGCGGTATCTCCTCAGAAGTTATGCGCCCCAGAAATTTGTCGATCGCCCATTGAGAAAACTTGTAGCCACAGATCCAACAGCGAGGCTCAGGTCCATAGATGTCCCATAAAGCATCCTTAATGCTGGAGTCAAAAGCAACGCGATCTCGAACTTGCCTTCTCTCAATCTCTTTGTACACTAATCGAGCGATCTGCTTAACCAACTCACCTTGTTTACTGACCTCAACATTAGTAAACAGGGACGGCACTTCAAGCTTTACTGCATGAACAACATGAGCATAGCTTGGGTAGCTCCCTACAAACCGCTCTGGATCACAAATTGATTCCAGAAACCATTGAGTCCATAGCGTATTGATGTCTGCCCGTAAAACAGTATCCTGTTTGCCCGTAACGAAATCAGGAACTAGAAGCCCAGCGATTGTGCTGAGATTTGCCATTTGCCAGCTAGTTTCTAACCTGGCGGAAGTTGCTTCTAAGAATGAGTAAATTCTGTCAAAGTTCATGGACACAGGCTAGTCTTTCATCTCTAGGCGATATAAATCCACTTTTGGCAGTCGTTCTGGGTCTTTACGATACTCCGACCACAATTTTGCCCACTGCTTTCTTCTAGCAGGAGCGTCTTTTCTAACTCCTTCAAGATTCCAGCCTCGGTTGAAATAACTTGTGTTCACTCCATCCAACCAATCATCCACTAATTGAGGCATAGCCTGTACACTACCAATTCCCAGACGGCGTTCGCAGAGATACTGAAAAAAGTCCGCCGCCAAAATTGTCAGCGAAACCTTGTTAAAAATATTCGATGTTCTAGGTGATCCCCAATAGTTATTAGCACCGTCATCATTGACATCTGCTAACTTATCCCGAACGGCTGACCAGAACGCAGCAAAAGCGTCTCGCCACGGTCCTTCAAATTGGTTCCAGTAATCAAAAGGCGAGGAGAAGCCCTTTGATTCCCAATCTGCAACAATTTCAGACCGGGCTAAGAGTGTGCGCCGCCATTTGTCCGCATAATCGTTCTTCTCTCCAAACAGCCGCCCACCTTTCAACTCTTGAAAGATTCGGACAAGTGAAAGAAGGACATTCCATTGGAGTAAATCTTTGTTTTCAGAAGTCAGCCCCCGCTCGACACGCTGGTAAAAGGGACTATGCGGATTTCTCGTGAAGTATGCTACGGCTCTTGACTCTTCAAGCTGGATACCAGCTTTCTCTAAACGCTCGGAAACTCTGGTCAATTCCTCATTTGACAAGCTTGTGGAGACGATCGTGCCTAGCAGTGCCTTACCAATGGGTGTCGCTTTTTGATTAACCACCACGAATTGAAAAACGTGTTCCGCTGGATCATCAGTCACTAAAAGCGAGACTGGCAGCCGTCTGGCGATTTTTGCCTCGATCTCGCTCTGTGCTGAGTCTGGATCGGCTCCGTCAAGAATTGCCTGTTCAATTTCACGACTGTAAGGCGGCTTGCTGGAGAGAGATTTAGCAGATTCAACTGCCCCTCTGAGTCTATGCTGACCATCAACCACCACGATCGGGCGAAGAAAAGAGATCATGGCATCCTTTGAATACCCAATAAATTCGTCCTTATTGAAGGAACTTCCCAATTCTTCTAGCACCTTGACTCTGGCGGCAACCTCTTCCCAAAAGTCAAAGATGTGTGACTCGTCGGAGAAAACGGCTCCTGTTGATTCTTCTGAATCTGGAACGTCTTCTGATGATTCGCTGTTATCTGCCTCTTCATCGATCGTATCTGAGTCCGTGGTAGCGTCCAACGCAGATAATTCTGTAGATGCGCGACGCTTCAGATCAACCAAAAGCTTATCAGACGGCTGTTGGCTGGCAAGGCTATACACCCTACGTTCAAGATCAGTCTTGACTCTTCTGAGCAGGTCAAGTAGACTCATCTCTTCCAATGGCTCAGATTGAATAATCAGAACCCCTGTTTCAGCAAAGGGTGAATGCTCGACACCTGCATCTGGCTCGAATCGAACAATACCCTGGTTCGTTTGGCGTGTCGCACAGAGCAAAGGATTTTGAATGATATTGCTATCGTTACTGTAGAAATCTCCAAGCTCCTTAATGCGCTTTTTGTCTTCCTCGCGCTGGAAGCCAGTTGTCTCTGTTGTCTCTTTAGAACCAGAGCCAATTTCTTTTTTCTGGGGAATGCCTGCCCAGTCGTCAATTTCAGTTGCTGGGGCAGCGAAAAGAATTAGCCAACCCCCTGCGTCTGTTTGCCGAATGCGAACTGCCCTGTAAGAAACCAATGCTAACGTTGTCATTTCTGATACTTTCGAGTCGTGAGAAGTTTATTACACCACAAATATGAATTTTAGCGGCTAGAGTCTTGCCAGTGCGGATTCTGGTTGATCGCATTCCTCAATAATTTTGCATAAGTCCTAAGAAACTCCTCCACATAATAGGGCTTCGAGTTCAGCTTCTCGGCAAGATAATCATACCCGCCGCTAGAATACTCGTTCATTCTTTCCATCCCTACATCAGTTAAGTTGGTTGGACTCGTAGGATCAACTAACTCAACAAAAAGTTTGCGAACTTCATCTTTCTCAGTGACCACAACGCCTAGCCGAGAAAGTTCAGTTCTGATCAACAAACCAATGATGAGTCTCTGATAAGGTTTGTAATCTTTTACAAAATTATCTACGAAGTCTGTAAAATCAGGACAGCGTTTTGCAGGTTCGCTTTTTCGCCCCGTTGCCAGCCCTATCATCAGGCAGAAATAGTAGAGATCAAATTTGGTCTGAATTGGTTTTTGACCTCGGATGTTGAAGAACCAGTTCTCTGCATCTTGCCGCATTCTGAAAGCTTTGAATCCCATAATATCTTCTATCCCTCTACCTCTTCCAAGTCAAACTGGTCAAAATAGTCTTTGCCCTCGATGAGTACAGCGTTTGGAGTCTTTGTAACTCCTGACTTAGGCAACGATCGCACCAGCCCTTCCGTCCCTGCTGTATGTCTGAACAGCGTTAAGAACTTTGCCGTTTTCCCTGAGCTTGAGTGAATCACATCTGTAAATCCTGCCCGTTCTGAGGAGATTGTGAAAGCGACAAACTGCTTACACAGATAGGGAATCAACTTAGCAATCTCCCGACGCACTTCTATCGAGAGCGGGTTAGCCGGACTATCAACAATCAGTGGAAACTGGTGCTGTCCTCGACTCAGCAGGGTGGTCAGAAAGGTGTAGCCGACCGAAAGCGTTTGCCCAACACTAGCCCCATCTTGATTGCGGAGCTTTAGAGAACGATCAATTTTCTCAATCCGAATCGGATCTCGCGATAAAACCTTCTCTAGTCGCTGGTTACATTCTTCAGCGATCGCGGTCTTTAGATTCGATCTCGCCTTTTTCAAAGCAGCTTCAACAATGGTTTGCAAAACTTCAGTTTTGGCACGGAGTTCTAACGTTCCGGTGATCTCTGCTAAATCTTGCTCTGCTTCCTTCAGCAATTTCCTCAGTGACGCTAGACAGGATGTTTTCTCATCATCGTCATAGTTTGAACTCCGATCGATGTCCTTGAGCAAGTTCTCTAACTGCTGTTTACGAGCAATTTTCTGATCTCGACCCTGGGTCCAAGCTTTTAGCTCATCATCCCCTTGATCGATCAATTCCTGTTCTAGTACTCTGACTGCCGTAGCAGCCAGTTTACTGGTTTCAACATCGCAACCCAACTGCTCTAGTTTTTGAGTGAGATCTGCGGTTGTTTCGTTATCTTTCTGCTTTATCTGCACATCGATATCTTGTTTAAGTGCATTCAAAATACCTGATGTGTCTTCACCGAGATAAAGCTCGCTCCGTTTGCCAATAGCTTCACGCGAATGACTATCCAAAGGACGACCGCAAATACATTCTGCCTCCTCCAACAATTCGCTAAAGAACTGCTTAGATGTGTTAGCGGGTAGGCGCAGGCGATCTAACTGATCCTTCAGTTCGCTCAACGATCGAGCAAACGCATCATGCAACAAGTGAGGTTGCCGAATCCGAGCCATGACTTCTGCTGCTGAAATCTCAACCTGATTGCGCGATCGCAGTTCCTCCCGCTTCTTTGCCTCGAATTCTTCGCGCAAGCTTTCTTCAGTCCCAATCTGTTCGTTAATTTTTTGCTCTAGCGCCTCCAATTCTGGAGCCAGAATTGCTAACTCTGCGACTGCATCATCTCGATCGTCAGCCACTTGCTTAATTCGATTTCTTAAAGCCTCAACTTTCTTCCGACGTTGGGTTAATCCCTTTTCGCCTTTTGCCGTTTTGTTCTTGGTTGCTGCCTCCCAAGCTTCTTCAGCTTTCTGGCTAATGTCCTCCAGTAAATAGAGTTGAAATAGCGCATCAATTGCCTTGGAAGCCTCAGATTCTTTTGGATCTAAGAGTCTTTCAGCAAGCTCACCATCGAATACAAATAACTGTACGAATCGGTCATTTAGAAACCGTCTGACCTCTAGCGGAGGTTCCCAGCCAAGACGAATCCCGCCGCTCCCGATCGAGGTTGTCCGATATTCTGCTTTCCCCACCTCAAAATTCAGCGTTAACTCAAAGGTTAAAGGCTGCTCGTTAACTTTCAGGCGCAAGATAAACAAGCCTTTTGACTGTAAATCACCGGGACGACGGAAGCTCTTGATCTTGTCTGAACTCCAGGACTGAGCCTCGCCATTCATCGCAGCACGAATCATCGTTAAAGTCGTGGTTTTGCCTGTACCATTGGGCATCTGAATCAAAGCGACTGGCGCAATTCTCTCACCCACCGTTAGATCAATTTCGATATCAGGGCAGCGCAACCCTTTGCTTTCCCAACCTGCTAACTCAATCCTCATCGCTGCCTCCAACGCTGACATTGATGGCATCGCGAACCGTCGCTAGATATTCCCGCTCATCATCTGCGCTCAAATCAGAGGCACTCATTGCATTAAGCCAAGCCACTAAACGATTTGCCACTTTGTCAGGCTGCCCTGTCTCACGAACTGCTTCCTGAATTGCCTTGATCACTTCACCATCCAAATTGGACATTTCTACTCAATCCTCCTGATTTGAGAAAGTTCAGACAGCCAGAGACAGCGATCGTCATCTGCATTAAATTCTGCATCGTCTTCCTCGGTCGATCGCACAAAATCCACCACAGTCGCCCGTTTTTCTGGACTTTGAGGATCAGAACGAAGACACCGACCAATCCGCTGAATCGTTTCAAGCCTTGCTCGTGCCGATGAAAACAGAATGACGTTCTTGAGATTTCTGATATCAATCCCCTGCGAAATGCGATGGCAGGTGATCAAGCAATCGATCTTGCCTTTGGCAAATTCCGTTAGATTTCGTCGATCGTCTTCTGCATAATAGGTTCGGTAGCGATGGGTGTAGGAATCTATGATTTCTAAAATTCCCTCTCCATAAGCCTTATCTTCCACAAACACGATCGTTGATTCGATAATCTGCGGATGAGCCTGCAAAAACTCAGCGAATACCTCTGGTTTCTGTTCTGCTGTCTTGTATACACGAGCCAGTTCCATCCAAAGCTCTTGCTGTGTCATCGGTCTGCCTTCTCGCTTCCGTGCTGCCTGTTTGGAGTAAACCTGTCGAAGTCGAGAACGATCGCTATCCGTCAGCGTGTAAGTCAGCGGAATGTAGTCAAACTCGCACAGAATGCCACGTTCGATTGCGTTCTTCAGTTCAAACTGAAAGAAGACATCCCCAATCTCATCAAAGATAAATGCTGTACCCTCTGGGTCATATTCCCGTATCGGAGTTGCACTCAACCCTAGTCGATAGCCAAAACTCTGATGCTGACCTGCTAATTGCGATCGCAGCAACGGGCTACCCAAACCATGTACTTCATCGTGAATGATAACGAGTCGCTCTCTCGAATCGGCTTCAAGAAGACTAAATAGAGAAGCAAGTTTTTCTCGTGACACAACCAACACAGCCTGCTTCGGATTGAGAGCAAATTCTCCTAACTCGTGATGTTGAGCATAATGCCTTAATACCCGATAAGGTCTAGGACGTTTAACTGCCCAGGATTCAATTTCTTTACGCCACTGGTCAAGTAGGTCTGTTCCATCCGTACTGATCACAATGCCATCAATTCGATTTTGCTCATCCAGCACTGTGAGTGCTTTGATAGCAGTGCGAGTTTTACCTGTACCCGTTGCCATCTCTAGTACACCCTGTCGGATTTCAAGGAATTTTGCGATCGCCTCATCCTGATGCCGCCACTGTTGCTCATTCTTGTTCTGTCCGTAGCGAGCAGGCTTCTCTCGTGCGATCGCCGAACCAAAATTCTCTTGAAGTGCCACAGGTTTTGTCGCTGGAGCTTTACTGCAAATGAGTGCTGCTGACTCATTGGAAAGGGGTAGCACTTTCAACCCAATAGCCTTACCTGACCAGGCTTCCTCAAACTGCTCCTGCTTAACTCGGACTCGTTCTTCGTCTCCCGCAATCCAGCTTCGGTAAACATCGATCGATTCATAGTTTCGTTCATATCCATTCTCTGACTCGTTGGCTGAACCCGTGAATGCCACTTGATCACCCCACGGAAATTGAAAAATTCCAATCTTCTCGTGAAAAATTCCAGGTTGTTCTAGGTGTTCTGGAAAAGCGAACTGAAGAACAAGATGATCATTCGCCACCAGCCAAGCAAACAGCAAAACACTAACTTGCTCATCAGCGATCGTAGAGCCTGCTAAAACTTCTCGCACTAACCGATCAGCCGCAATCTGCCTGAGTTTATTGCGCTCTTCCTCATTCAGTGTCTTTTCCAAAGCTGCACGATCGTTCTCTGAGAGTTCAGGTGAAATCAGTAGATGAATTGTGACTGCTTCTGTTGCAAAGCGCGGCAGCGATTCGAGCCATGCTATTAATGCCTTGCTTGAGAAATATCCAACAGCACGCTTGTACTGAATACAGGATCTTAAACAGGGGGCAAAAAAGTCTCTACCAAGGCTAGAAGTCCCGCTGCGATAGTGACTGGATAGCCTCCGTATCATTTCCTGTCCATCTGGAGATCGCATCCGCCCCTCATTCATAAGACCACGCTTCAGAAAAATCTAGCAGTGATATCAGGATTAACCTGCTGGCAATTTCCATCCAAAATGGAATTTTCATCCCGATATGACAATAAGCCTAAGCTCATGTTTAACAAGTAGGCAAGTGTCCCCAAGGCCAACTTGAGCTTTAACACTGCTTTACATTAGTGTTCCCATCCCGCAGGCAGATTCTCTTGCAGCCAGTGAACTCTACACATCTTGGCTGCAAATCTCTTTGGCAGATGATATTTCTTCAAGTCTTAATCAGCTTCGCTCCACAGCAGGCGCAACCGCTGATTGAACCCGCCACGCTCAACTCGCCGAGTTTCCTGCTCGCTAATCACATCAGATCGCTCAATTTGATAAACTGCCATTAGTGTATCGATGACCTCGTAGAGATCAGCCAATTCCTTGATTAACTCAGCGGGGTTTGCGGTTCCTACGGAGTTGCGCTCTGCACTAAGCGATGCCTCTTGCGCTTCCTCAATCAGTTTCTCATGGAGAGCCTGTTGGAATTCCTTCGCAGACATTTGCGCGATCGCGTATTGCCGACCTGATGCCTCAATGATTTCAGGGATGCGATCGCGCACCAGCTTGTTGTACTCCCTAATCATCAGAATCTCCTGATTTGAGTTAAAATCTCCGCCAAGGCTTTTTGGAACATAAAGGATTCTGTTGCCAGAGTTCTCTGTATGAAATGAGCCAGGTGAGGAAGCTCTTAATACTTTAGTACTGAGTAGGGTGTTTTTGTAAATGGGGTTGTAACTTTGCTACCTCAGCATCTTGGACACTACTGCCTTGTATAATTTCCACCAGACGATCGCTCGGCTGAATCCCAACCTCTTCAGCAAATTGCAAGATCGTTCTCAAATTCACATTGCCATATCGCGCCTCAATCTCATCGACGATCGCATCTTGAATCGTGCGCGGCAAAAATCGTTCTGTGTCGGATTTTGCTGTTTGGGAGGCAGTTGAGCGGTTTGACGATCGCGGAACTCCCAGCAAATTAATTGCAGCTTGTAAGATCTGTGTCACTTCCGGTCGAACATTGGGTAGCCGTTTGAGGAGTTGAGCGATCGCAGCTTCCAAGACCGCCAATAATTCTTGCGCTGACAGCATCGGTAACTGCTCGACCACAGTTTGCGCTTCAGATTGGGTTGCCTCTTCAAGCCCCAAACAAACTCTGAGACTGAGATTGCCTCTGAGGTAAGCCCGAATCGTATCAGGAGGGATACCAGTGCCATCACTCAATTTCTCGATCGCTTCTTCATTAATGCCGCCTTGCCCACTCTCCCAACGGCGAATCGTACTGTGCGTCACGCCAAGTTGAGCGCCAAAAACATATGTGCTGGCATCTCCACGTAAACGTTTGACTAACCGTGCCAATCGCTCTGAGCGATCGTTCTCCTGTAACACCCGACTTCAATCACTGTTATTGAACAATCCAACCCTATCACCGAACTGGGGCGGTTGCTCCGCAGTTTGCGCTTTCAGGAATTAAAACCCATAAATTCTAAAATTTAACACTTCCAGATCTCAACAAATGATACACTTGTCCTAAAGCAATCCCTCGCTTGGAGCCGACTGGAGATTTTGCTCATGTCCTATCCAAAACGGCAATCTTCGACTAACCGGAAGCGAACAACCGAACGGCAAATGATTCTTGCTCGTCGAAGCCGCTCTATCAAAGCCTCATTACTCAAAACGCTCTCGCTTGATCTCGTCACGCTCTACCAAGCTGATCAAGCAAAAGACTCAGCGCATACAACTGCTCGAAATCCATCTCATCCAATGCCGCATCAATCCTCGGATCTTCGTGAGCCTACGAAACTTGACCCAGCCAATCGCTCTATTCCTCCTAATCTTGAAATTCCCGATCGTCTTGCCGAGGAACCGATCGCTCGATCAGATGAAATAGATTTGAGACAGGTTCAGAACACGAACAATCACGATGACAAGGCTATTCCTCGCTCCGCAAGTGAGAAGTCGTTCGCTATCGTCATGGTTCGATGCTTCGCGTTTCTACTCGGCGTTCTGATTCGCTGTGCCCTGATTTTCTACCTCCAGCCGTTTGCCATTGTGCTCTCTGGAGTCGCGATTGCAATCATCGGTATCAGTGTTCTGTTAGTGGTCGTTTTCACTCCTTGGAAGAAGAAACTGCTCTGGAATCTGGGTTGTCTGTTTGGAGGGCTGCTGTTAGCAGTATTGATGCTATGAACCAAAAACACAAACAGAGGGATTTGCGAATTCCTCTGGTGCTGCTGGTATTGAGTGCCACTGTAGCTGCCTCTACTAAACTTGTATGGCAGTTCAATCCGAACCTGTTTTTGATGCCAGCCTTCAAATCTGCCGAGGAACTTCAGTGTGCAGAAGTTGTGACACCTGATGCAGTGTTGAGCCGAGAGCGGATTTTGAAGCTGATGGCGATCGCAGAAGGAGCCACCAAAACGAGAGTCCGAAGTGTTCTGAAAGCACCGTATTGTCGATTAAAGCCAATTACTGTTCGGGCTGGCGTTGCGGCAGAACGGGAGGTTTACCCACTTGAGGCTGATCCGAAGATTTGGGTCATCGTTCTCTATGAAGAGGATAACTATGTCGGTGTCCGAGTCGTTCCGCAAACTCAACAGTGTTCCGGTTCTTTACTTTAGTCATTCAACGTTATGAGCATCATTCAACGATCGTTGGCAGGGTTAATAATCGGGAGCCTCACAGCTTGCCAACTCGCAAAAACTCAGCCCTCATCTTCAAAGGCAATGAGTATTCAGATTTATCAAAAATGGGAACTTCAACGGGGCGATCGTATTAACAATCAAACGATTGTGAGCGCATTGGGTGAGTTAGCGATCGATCTGGACGGGAAACCAATTTATGCCCCAACGAGCGGAGAAGCCAAGCCTGATCAAGCTGGATGCCTCCTGTTTGCTGGCACGGATCTACCAGCCTATCTGTTTCGATTCTGCGGAATCAGCAGTCCAAAACTGGGTATGTTGCGGAAAGGTCAACCAATTGGAACTGCACATCTTCTGGTGTTTTCGACCTTTCTCAAACAGAACAATGGCACTTGGGCATTTGTTGAACCAAGTAAAACCATGCTTGAACAAATTTTGAAGGGCAGTTAAGCACGAGGCTGCTATGGAAGAAGGCTTTTTCATCCAAGTGATTGAAGGACAACACTCACCCTTCGAGTCAATGCTAGAGCGATTTCCTGATGGTTTTCCGGCACTGATGTTGGCAGATCAGATTACAGGCAGAGTCTATCCAGCCCGATTCAAGCGAGACAAGAGTGGCGATATTTTTTGGTTAGTTGATCGCACTCAGTTGCGCCCCGATCAATGGATGATGCTGGATGCGCTGCATGGGCAATGTATCGAGTGTGTGTGGGTGAATTGGGAATTGTACGCGGAACTTACCGGAGAACTCTCGGCTGACGATCGTTCTGACGACGAGGATATGGTTTATCCATTATTTGTGGAAGCTGCTAACATTCCGGTTGTGATGTTTGGGAGCTACTTCGGCATTTCTGAACGGTGGGTTGAGAAAAGCGATCCGCGCATTCAGCGCATTATCGAAGCGCAGACAGTCTTGAGATTTAATTCAAGCAGAAGGTAAAAATCGATTGGAGATAACGAATAGGAAAAGCAACCCTGTAGCGTTCACAAGTGAATTGTGGAATTACGTGAGTGAAGTTAGTTACTCCGAAACCTTCAAGATCCCTCTGCCGATACGTTCCACGAACTCGGATGCTGAACAGCCTGCTGCTTGAGCTGCTTGCTTAAATCCTTCCCAACCTGCTTCTGTCACCAGTACTTCTCGCCGTTTCTTGCGCTCCTCATAGACAGTCGGTCGCCCCTCGTGATAGGTCAGATTCTCACGAGAGTTCGGGTGTTCACCGGGTTTGTACTGGCTTTTTTTCGGCACGGTTGCAACTAAGCATAAAACGACTGTTGATCACTGTTTCTCGCGATCGCAAGAAGCGACTGGACTGATCATAACACTTCAAAAATATTCGGGGTATAGTTGATTTCTATAATAACCGGGGTATAATAAAGAGAAGAAGAAACAACTTCAGCCTTTCTTCTCCAAATGTAAAAGCGGGAGAGCGCCCCAAGTTTCTGACGCTCAGGCACTCTCCCAACTCACCCCTAAAAATTAGGAGTCTTCTAATCATGTCATTTCTTGCTGATTCTGCTCGATCCGAATTAGACACTCAAGCTGCGATCGTAGCCGAGCGTGTCGAGGTGGACTATCACGAAGGCGTAGCCGATTTTGCCTTTGGTAAAATGCCCCGCTACCCCAAAGACCCTAACTATCTCAAAGGTTGGCTTGATGAACTTCAGAAGCGAGTTCACTTTGAAGGCGATCAGGCAGTTTATCCTGAAGCGACCTATTCTTCACCCTGTACCAGCGATCGCAATGCCATCTTTACGAACGTGCTGATCGCTGAGTCTGCTTGGAACGGCTGGAAGGATGATTTCTAACAATTAAACGTCCGGGGGCTGAGTCTTTTCAGCCCTCTTCTAAGCCCCACATAATCGGAGAATCTGACATGGCAAAGGTTGTTCAAGCCATCACCGCAAAAGTTGAAGCGATTCGCTTCGCGAAGCTCCGAAGGATCGGCAAACTCAAAACTGGCAATCATGGAAAGTACCGCTCTGTACTGTTTCTCGATCAAGCCCAACCGCAAGGGAGCGAAGCTGCAAAAATCTGGAAATCGCTTTCTGAGGAAGAAGCAAAGGATTTGATCCAAGGCGCGATTGTTCAACTCGTACCCGCAGGCAAGGATCGAAGCGGTAAGGACAAGCACAACATTGTGCGAATCGATGCAAACCTTTCTCATACGGCTAAACGAGCGATTCATCGTCCAGATCGCGTTCCGGCAACTTGGAGTGATGAGCAGAAGTTAGCGTTATCCGCCCAAATCTGTGATCATGCCGACTTGCTGAGATTCTGCTTAGAAGTCGCTCACGAGAAGTTTGCAGGTCTAGCAGATCAACGAGATTTTCGAGCATTAGCAACCACGTTATACCTGCAAGTTCTACGACAGCAGGCTGACAGCGAGTTGAATTCTTGAATCCACATTCAAAGGAAACCACGGTACTAAACCCAATCAGGAGAACCAAGATGGCACAGCAATCACATACCTATAAGTCTGCCTGCCCTGCAATCGAGATCAATCGGCTATTAACCTACATTGGACAGAATACGGCTGATTCAGAGCGATCGCTAATTCAAACAGATGAAGTTCCAGCAGTTGTCAATTGCCTGATTCAACGCCTGGTCTGGCAGCATCCGCATTTGAATCAAGTGCTGCAAGAAATTTTGGATGACCTTCGATATGGCGTGTGAGAAGTCATGGCAGTGAAAGGAAATCAGAAATTCTTCTCTCCAACCAGCGCATCACCTGATATGACTTGAATCTGAAATCTGAGCAATAATGAGGCATCGGGTTTGGAACTGCCCATGTCTCATGACCAGATCAACGGCGAAGCCATTGTGACTGAGTTGGATATCAGCCATCTGGTCACTGAGGACGGAACTCCCGTGGATAATTTTCAATCGGAGAAACAGCAGCGGCTTCTCGTTGAACCGCTTTACAGTTCTTGGTCGCCCGGACTGCCCTTTATCGCTGCCGCCAACGTGGGCTTATTCTATGCGCTCAAGCAAGACCCGATCGTACCCGATATGATGCTGAGTTTAGGGCTAGAAATGCCGACGGATTGGAGCCAGAAGCAGAGCCGATCATACTTTGTTTGGGAGTTTGGTAAAGCGCCGGAAGTTTGCATCGAAATCGTCTCGAATCGAGAAGGCGACGAGTTAACCCTGAGCCGCAAATCTCAGCAGAAAGGCAAAATTGCAACGAAGAAGGAAATTTATGCTCGGATTGGTGTGCCCTACTACGCAGTGTTTGATTCCTTACAGCAGCTTCAGAAGTCAGACGAGATGAATGGAACATTGCTGCGAGTGTGGGCATTGGTCGAGGGGCAGTATGAAGAGTTGCCGTCACCCGATTGGTTGAGAACAGTTGGGTTGGGGCTGACGCTGTGGGAAGGGGCGTTTGAAGGAGTAACGGGAACCTGGTTGCGGTGGTGCGATCGCAACGGGCAAATCATTCCGACTGGAGCCGAGGGCAGAGAATTGGAGCGCCAACGGGCAGAAGCACAACGACAACGGGGCGGATCGCCTTGCTGAGCAGCTACGAGCAATCGGAGTCAATCCGGATGAAACATAACACACTAAGACTTGTAGCCAATCTACAGTTTTGCGGAAATGTCAACTATAAATTCAGATGAAGGGAAGCAATAGCTTTACATCTATACGAAGATTCTTAGTCATTAGATGAAAAAGCTACATAGATTTACTATGTAAGTGTCTCAGTATAAGGCTAATCAACGTCGTCAGTGGAAATATGCAGTAATTAATATATCCTTAATGAAATATTACTGTATAACGGTTTCAGTTGAATCTATGAATTCCGTACCACCTCCAGACCTCAATCCATCTCCTTCCCCACCCCCCAATCCAGACCCTACTGATCCCATTCAGGCTCTAATTGAGCGAATTCTTGGTCTTGTCACATGGGTTGTCAGACTAATCCGATCGGGTAAATGGTCTACACTACTAATTCTTTTCGCCGTTGCATGGTTCTGTCTAGGACTGCCAGGACAAGAAGGGAAAGCAGGATTGGCTTTTCGCTCGTTGTCTAACTTCCTTCCAGATTATTACGCTATTGTTTTTTGGATAATATTTATTTCCAGCATTTTTCTCGCTTTTCTGATGGAATTTTTTCAGCTTAATAGACCTATACTTAATAACGCTATATCGCGCAGATATGTAATGCTCTTTTTAGGGGTAGTAGTTGCTGCCATTTCCCTGGTTTTTTTAACTACCCGTGTTATTCATCTTTCAGCTAGTTCAAGTACTCTGTACTCTTCAGGTGATGGATTTAGTTGGGGAGAAGAATTCTTAATGCCAGAAAGTCCTGATTGCAAGAACAAAACCAGCGGAAAAGTTGCCTTTGAGGGTGGCGACTATGGTAGTGCTGAGAGATACTATCGCGATTATGCTAGCAGTGAAAGTTGCAGAAATTACCCTGAAGCACGAATCTATTTCAACAATGCCCATGCTATGAAGACGAGTAATCCTATGAGGATTGCTGTTAGTGTCCCAATCACTAGAAAGGATGGCGATAGAGATTCGGCAGAGCTTTTAAGAGGTATTGCCATAGCTCAAGAGCAATGGAATTCAGACGATAAAAATAGACAGCTTTTAGTTGGAATTGTTGATGATGGTCACGGCATGAATGGAGAGGGTGAATGTGGTGAAAGACGAGATGAAGGTGAATGTAAAAAAGCTCTAGAGGTTGCAGAATCTCTAGTCAAAAAGCCTGACCTGTTAGGCATCATTGGGCATTTTAGTAGTGATGCTACCGAAGCCGCAGCACCAGTATATAAGAGAGGAGAGCTAGTTATTATATCTCCCACAAGTACGGCAATCAGAAGTAATTTAGAGTCCTGTAAAGCAGACTCTGATGCGATTTGCCTCAATTCCTATGTCTTTCGTACCGCTCCAAGAGACTCAATTGCAGTTAGAAAGCTAATTAGTGAACTTCCCACAACAATTAGTAAGGTTGCAGTTATTTATGAAAGTGAGAGCAAATATAGCCGACTCTTCAAGAAAGTATTTCAAGAGAGATTCGGAAAAAAGCAGGAAACAGATGCCGTTGTAAATCAGCAATCTGAGGATAATCCTTGTAACTTTTCTAGAAGTCGAGGTTTTGGAAAAGGTGAAGAATGCCTTGCTGAAGCAAAAAACAAACAAGCTAACGCCTTACTTCTAATTCCAAGTACTAAAAATGCTAATAGTGTTGTAGACGACTTTCTTAAACAAAACTCAAGCTCTGCACCTGCGCTCAGATTGTTGGGATCAGACAGTATGTACAAGGAGAGGTTTATTACTGATCCTAATAAGCAGAGAACACAAAATATGTTAGTTGTAGTTCCTTGGTATCGAAATAATGAGCCATGTAGTGATGATTCTGAAAGGCTTGAATGCAAGGCTAAGAAACTTTTTGGCTATTCTGAGATAAGTTGGAGAACTGCAACAGCATATGATGCAACACAAATTCTTCTACAAGGGTTGAAAAAAACTGCTGATGAAAAGTGCAGTGTAAAAGTCTTGGCTCTCAAAATCTTTGACCGAGGCGCTAGTTGTACCCGAAAGGAACTTAACAACGTTCTGATAAACTCCAACGTTGAAGCAGTAGGCGTTCTAGGCAATAGAAAAGTGAAATTTGATGAGGACGGTGATCGCGAGGATGACGGACAACTTGGCGTTGTTGTTGAAGTGCGAGATCGTGAATATAGAAAGTTTCTAGGATAGCGTCTTTATCAGAAAGACTTAAATCTTGGAATCGAATAAATCTTCACTGTTGTACCACAGATCCTTTTGTTGGTCAGCAGATGCCTCCTCTGTAAAAGTTGATGCTAGTTTCAGATCACCTGGGTCGCTCAAAGGCACAGCAGATTGCTCTAAAGTGTCTGGTTCTGTGACTTGATGGACAGCAAGCAGCGAGAGGAGTTGTTGGGAAAACTGCGGCGCGATCGCTCCCTCAGTCGATAAGTTTTGTTCAACGCCGAAAGTTGCTTGCAAGTAAGCAATTTGCTGCCGAAGTTGATGAATGGCATCTTGAGCCATTCGCCTCATTTGTGATTCAGAAAGAGATCGCTTGCCCTGCTCCTGCTGAAGCTGATACGCGATCGGCATCCAATATGCCCGCAGTGCCCACAGCAGCATTTCTTTGTGCGAGTACGATTGATGCCGTTCGTTTTTGAGGCAGTCCAACAAAATTCCATCCGGGCTGTCTGCCGCCACTTGAATTCTGACGCGGTAATCAAACTTCTTGGTAGACATTCAGCCCTCCTCAACGTGCGATCGTGACGCTCCACGAAGCGTTTGCAACTCCTTCCAATCGACTGACTTTACCGCCCAATAGTTTGAATACGCCAAACGCATCCGAAACGCGGCAAGCCAGAACTGGATCAATGGGGGTCGTCAACGATCGATAGATTTGGTCTTGTAAATTCGGTGCCCACGATGGCTCCAAGGCATATTGCGCGAAGAAGTCTTCCAATTGAGCTTTCAGGTAGAGGGATGTGCCACCCGAAATAATCACTTCGTCAAATTCGTAAAGGTCTTGCCCCAAGCTGGACTTGATCCAATCGAAAAGGTCACGGGAGTAACGACTGCATGATTGTGCGATCGCGTCTTGCAGTTGTTCCACCTTGCGCCCGATTTCGGCTTCTGTGACCACCATGCGAGCGATCCGCTCCAACAAAATCGGATTCTGTTGAGCTTGGAAAATATACTCGGTCAATCGTCCCCAATCTTTGGTGTCGAGATTGAGTGAAGCACGATTAGCAATCTCCTCAATCAATTGCTCGAATCCTAATCGAGTCCCATGTCCACTCTGCGGGGTTCCTTGCTTGAACGGCAATAAGGAGGCATCTCGTTGCCCAATCATGGTGACAAGAATATTTCTGTGATTGAAAGACTGAGGCGCATCGTTTCGACGGCTCTGAGCGAGTCCAGCACCTTCAGGCTTCACGTCTAGCACCAACGGAGAAATCGAATAGCGGCGACCTCGGAAATTAAAGCTGACAAGATTCTGACTCAGCAGATCATGAAAGGCTTTGCGATCCTGATATTCCTTGTAGGGCAATAACGCCGCTAGTGCGATCGTAAATTGTTCCGGTAAATTTGCCGTTTCTGCGATCGCGCCAATAATCGCTAACGCCTTGTACGCTGCAAACTCATACTTGCTCAATCCAGTTGGAGGCTTCCCGCGCATTTGTTGTGCTTTCATGCCCAGAACATAAACTTTCCCATTGGCAAGTTCGATAAAGGCATCATTCTCCGGTCTGCCGCCTGCAAGCCCAGTGTCGATCAAATCATTAGGTGAGATTTCGAGAAACTCTGACCCCATTAATAAAAGCTCTGTGTTGCCCTGCGACCAGCATTTCCAAAACACTTTGCTTTGGGAGGTTCCGGTATCGATCGTCAAAATGACATCTGGTAGTGAAGCGGTCATAGATAGTTTCCTTTAGTTAAACGGTTGATTAGATTCAAGCCTTCTAGTTGATCATTTGAAGTTAAACGCTGCTTCTCAGAAGGTAAAGCGGAGGTATCTGCTACCTGTAGAGGGGCGCGATCTCTGAAGTTCCACGACTCCACAAAGGCTGAATCAAGCATTCAAAGGTATTAGGGTGGTGATTGAAGGCAAAAAGTAGGTAATGGAAGATCAAAGAGAAGTACGGCAAGGTCAGATTGAGAGAGGCTGAATCGCTAAAACGATTGCTCTGTCTATTGTCTGAATCATGAACGAAGGGTATGTCAATAGTTTTGTGTCAAAGGTGAAAAGTTAGAGGGGAAATCGGTC
>NZ_JBJPHT010000044.1:0-57611 GCF_052939475.1 Phormidesmis sp. 146-20 | reverse complement strand
TCACTCTGAAATCACTACTTCGACTTGGATTCGCATACCCCCAGGGGAATTCGAATCCCCGTCGCCTCCGTGAAAGGGAGGTGTCCTAGGCCTCTAGACGATGGGGGCGCAGTTCACACTTTATCTAATTTAGCTGGTAAACCCACCTCTGTCAATAGATCGTGACAGATTTCTCAAAAATTATTGGCGGATTTACAGAGCCAGCCTTAGAAGTGTCCTTTTGGTAAACCCAAGGAGATCGGAACCGACTAGGGTAAAAAAGGGTTACCTACCCGCCATTTGAAGCCTTCAGCCGTTTCTTATTGCGCCCATGCTGTCGATTCGCTCTTTACTTTCACCGGGGTTTTCTACCCGCCGCTTAATCCGAGAGGGTTCGGAAGAGCCAAACTTAAACCAGCAGGCTACTCCTGTGACAAATTCAGGTGCGATTAACCAATTTCCTAAACGCAGCCTCACGGATGGCAAAACCGAGGATACTGCTAACAAGGCTCTCTATTCTCAAACGATCGACAGGGCAAATTTTGTGGGTTCTCGTTTCTCACCGTGGCTGGCTTTGGTGGCTTATCCGTTGGGGCGTTATGCGCTGTTGCCATTTTACTTTCGACACATTGAAGTGATCGGTCGTGAGAATTTACCTAAAACTGGCCCTGTAATTTTGGCTCCCACTCATCGATCGCGTTGGGATGCTTTTATGGTGCCTTGTGCCGCGGGTCAAGATGTCACCGGGCGAGAACTGCGGTTTATGGTGTCCGCTGACGAGGTAAAAGGAATTCAAGGCTGGTTTATCAGACGAATGGGTGGGTTTGAGATTGATACAAAACATCCTGCTATCTCCAGCCTGCGTCACAGCGTAGAACTGTTGAAGAAGGGACAGGTGCTCGTGATTTTTCCTGAAGGCAATATTTTCCGGGAGTGTAGACCGCTCAAACCTGGGCTGGCTCGCCTCGCCCTACAAGCAGAAGCTAGTCAAGATGACCTAGGGATTCAGATTGTCCCCATCAATATTGGCTACAGTCAGCCCTTGGTTCCCTGGAGGTGTAGCGTAGAAATTCGGATTGGACTGCCGCTCAAGGTCAGCAATTATGCGGATCAACCGCCCAAACAAGGTGCGAAAAAACTGACCAGCGACCTGGAAAATGCGCTGCGAACGTTGGATAAGGCGACGATCGAGCGCAGCGGTCGTCATTAGTTAACCCAAATTCAGGTCGAAAAACGTCCGTTCGACAATGTTTTTCGCTTTGGTGTTGAACGCTTCTACCCCCCAACCTGCCAAATCTGCGGGACTCTCAGACAAGAATTCCAGTTCAAAGTCCCTGATTGGTAGGGATCTAGGGGGCTACTCAAGTCTGTAAGCGGAGTGAACAATCTCATCGAACTCACGTTAAAAAAATAGAGACGAGTGATCAACCCGTCCCCATCTTCTTCAGTAGAAATTCAGTAGAAAATAATCTTGAGTCTAGCGTCCGATTCCAACATAGCGGAACCCAGCTTCTTCGAGAACGCTTTGATTCAAGAAATTTCGACCGTCGATCAAAATTGGCGTGTGCATCAGTTGCGACATCTTGATGTATTCGAGGTTGAGAAACTGCTGCCACTCGGTCACCAAGACTAGCGCATCGCACCCATCAGCCAGACGTTCTGCATCGGTTTCTACAATCACATCCGAGAGACCATGACGCATTCCCGTTTGAGAAATAATCGGGTCGTAGGCTTTGACCTTGGCACCCAACCGAGTCAAGTTTTCAATCAAACTGAGAGCGGGAGCGTCGCGCAGATCGTCTGTATCGGGTTTAAAGGTGAGACCCAGCAGTCCCACTGTTTTGCCCTTAAGAATTTTCAACACTTGCTGAAGCTTTTCAACCACAATCAGCTTTTGGCGTTGGTTGACACTGACAGCAGCCTTGAGCAGTTGAGTCTCATAGCCATAGTCATCGGCGGTATGAATCAGCGCAGAGACATCTTTAGGAAAACAAGAGCCGCCCCAACCGAGTCCCGCTTGCAGAAATTTGCTGCCAATCCGCGAATCGAGTCCAATGCCCTTGGCAACTTGGGTGACATCTGCACCGACCCGATCGCAGATATTCGCCACTTCGTTGATAAAGCTGATCTTGGTGGCCAAGAAGGCGTTGGCAGCGTACTTGATCATTTCTGCCGAACTTAAATCTGTCACGACAACAGGCACCGGGGGCAGAGACTTGTCTGCGGCAAACTGGCGATCCACGATCGGGGCATACAGTTCTTGCATGAGGGCCGTTGCACGGGGGCTGTTTCCACCCAAGACGATGCGATCGGGGTTAAAGGTGTCGAAAACAGCAGAGCCTTCTCGCAAAAACTCAGGGTTGCTGATGACATCAAAATCATAATCGCCAGTCAGAGCGCTGGCCTTCATGGGTTCTTCGCTGCCTATTCCCGCTAAGACAGGCTCTACTGAGAGACCTTTGCGCTCGGCAACTCCATCCAAAACGAGCATTCTCACCCAGTCACCAGAACCGATCGGCACCGTGGACTTATTGACAATGACTTTATAGCCGCCGTTGAGATGAGAGCCAATTCCACGGGCAACGGCTTCGACATATCGGGTATCACTTTCACCTGTAGGCAGTGCTGGGGTGCCAACGGCGATAAAGAGAACCTGTCCATGTTCGACTCCGGCTGCCAGGTCGGTTGTAAACTCCAGACGTTGGCTTTGAAGGGCAGACTGCATAATTTCTGAGAGTCCGGGTTCAAAAATTGGAGATTGCCCAGATTTCATTAACTGAACTTTGGCTTCATTGTTGTCTACACAGATCACATGATGACCCACATGAGCCAGCGAAGCCCCGGTCACTAAACCAACGTACCCCGTACCAATAACACAAACACGCATAGAAGCTCCTCAAGAAAGGGTGAGCGTAGCAGTCAGACTAACTACAAGGTTGTGAATAGATTTCCCTGGTTGCCAAAAAGGGCGACTGAGAGAAAAGCGTGGATTTTAGTGAAGCGCGATCGTTTCTGGCTCGACCATGCTTTCTGCAACAATCCGAGCGCGAAAATCAGCGATCGTCCGCTGGAGTCCATCTTGCAGGGGGATCGTCGGCTGCCAATTTAAGTGCGTTTTGGCGCGGGTAATATCGGGTTTGCGACGACGAGGATCATCCTGGGGTAGGGGTTCAAATTTGATGTTGCCGGATGGGTTGACCATCTGTTGGACGGCTTGGGCAAGCTCTAAAATGGTGTATTCGTCAGGATTCCCCAGATTCACCGGCCCAATAAAGTCACCATTCATCAGCCGCATCAGCCCTTCTACCAGGTCAGAGACATAGCAAAAACTGCGCGTTTGGGAACCGTCTCCATAGACCGTCAGGGGATTGTTGCGTAGGGCTTGCACGACAAAGTTGCTGACGACACGCCCGTCGTTTTCTAACATGCGTGGGCCGTAGGTGTTAAAAATTCTAGCGACGCGAATATCGACTTCGTTTTGGCGGTGATAATCAAATGCCAGAGTTTCAGCAACTCGTTTGCCTTCGTCATAACAACTGCGAATGCCGATCGGATTGACGCTGCCCCGATATTCTTCGGACTGGGGATGCACTTCAGGATCGCCGTACACTTCTGAGGTTGAGGCGAGTAGAAACCGGGCTTTGACGCGCTTGGCTAGACCCAGCATATTCATCGTCCCCATCACATTGGTTTTGATGGTTTTGACAGGGTTGTATTGGTAGTGAATCGGGGAAGCGGGGCAAGCCAGGTGATAGATCTGGTCTACTTCTAGCCGAATCGGTTCTGTAATGTCGTGACGAATCAACTCAAAGTAGGGGCTATCAAGCCAGTTGAGCAGGTTTCGTTTGTGTCCTGTGTAGAAGTTATCCAAGCAGACAACTTCATGCCCTTGCGTCATCAGGCGATCGATCAGGTGAGAACCAATAAAACCAGCACCACCAGTAACAAGGATTCGCATAAGTTCAATCAAATAGGCTAGGGGAGTTGCAAACAGAGAAGGTGAAACCAACCGTGCCATAGGGTTTAGTTTCTTGACATGGCAAAAGTGTACCCAGAAGCCACAATGTTCTCACGGAACTCGGACTCGGTACGACAAGCTCCACGTCCTGAAATGCACCTTACGGACAAAGTGGGTTGCCCTCGGTAAAATTTTATTGCAAATTTCAATAGAACCTTAGCAAACCCCCCCCAGAAACGATGTTTTGGAGGGGCAGCTTCATTAAATCTTAAAGGGGAGGGTAAATCTGTTTAGAGGGTGCTATTTCTAAAGAAACTCACTGGAGCAGTTGAAACAATGGCTTGCCTGCTCCTCCGCGTGTAGCGCTGCAAACGTCTAGTCCTGCGTTAGCTTCAGCACCGCCATAAAGGCCTCTTGGGGTACATCGACCGTTCCGATCGCCTTCATGCGTTTTTTACCTTTTGCCTGTTTTTGCAACAGCTTTTTCTTTCGTGAAATGTCGCCGCCGTAACACTTTGCCAACACGTCTTTACGAATGGCAGGAATATGTTCGCTGGCAATCACTTTGCTGCCGATCGCAGCCTGAATTGGGATCTTGAACTGGTGCCGTGGAATCAATTCCTTGAGCTTTTCGGTCAGTGCACGCCCCACTCCGTAGGCTTTGTCGCGGTGAACGATCGTCGCCAACGGATCAACCGGGTCGCCATTAATCATAATGTCTAGCTTCACCAGCGCATTTTCGCGGTAGCCGATCAGTTGATATTCCATGCTGGCATAACCGCGCGATCGAGATTTCATTTGATCAAAGAAATCTGTCACCACTTCCGCCAGGGGCAACTCGTAAATCAGCGTCGTGCGTCCTGGAGTCAAATACTTCATATCTTTGAAGACCCCTCGCCGAGTCTGAGATAGCTCCATTAGCATCCCAACGTAGGCTTCGGGCGTAATCATGTCTACCTGAACGTAGGGTTCCTCAATTTTCTCGCGATGCTGAGGGTCGGGCAGCTTACTGGGATTGTCGATAAAGACGGTTTCTCCCTTAAGGGTGGTCACTTTGTAGACAACCGAAGGGGCTGTAATAATCAGATCGAGGTTATATTCTCGCTCCAGTCGCTCCTGAACGATTTCCATGTGCAGCAGACCTAGGAAGCCACACCGGAAGCCAAAGCCCATCGCGCTAGAAGTTTCTGGCTCGTAGTTTAAAGCGGCATCGTTGAGTTTAAGCTTTTCGAGGGCTTCGCGCAGATCGGGGAATTGGTCAGCATCCGTGGGAAACATGCCGCAAAAGACCATTGGTTTTGCTTCGACATAGCCCGGTAGCGCTTCAGAAGCAGGCTTGCTGCATAGTGTGATGGTGTCTCCGACGCGGGCATCTTCGACCCCTCGGATGGAAGCGGCAATGTAGCCCACTTCTCCGGCATGTAGATCGCTGACCTGAACTTGAGTCGGAGACAAAACGCCCAATTCGTCAATCTCATATTCCTTTCCAGATGCCATCAAGCGAATTTTGTCGCCCTTTTTGACCCGACCATCCATCACTCGGAAGTAGACAATCACACCGCGATAGGGGTCGTAGTAGCTGTCAAAAATCAGGGCACGTAGCGGTTGATCAACGGTATCTTTGGGTGGCGGGACGAGTTGAACGATCGACTCCAAAATCTCAGGCACGCCGATCCCTTCTTTTGCGGAGGCTAGAATCGCACCACTGCAATCTAACCCAACGACTTCCTCAATTTCTCCTCGAACGCGCTCAGGTTCTGCACCCGGCAGATCGATTTTATTAAGAACAGGAATAATTTCTAGATCATTCTCCAAAGCCAGGTAGACGTTTGCCAATGTTTGCGCTTCAACGCCCTGAGACGCATCAACGACGAGCAACGCCCCTTCACAGGCAGCCAGCGATCGCGAGACTTCATAAGAAAAGTCAACGTGTCCTGGCGTATCGATCAAATTTAAGACATACTGCTGCCCATCTTTGGCGGTGTAGTTCATCCGGGCGGCTTGCAGCTTGATGGTGATCCCGCGTTCTCGCTCCAGATCCATGTTGTCGAGAAACTGTTCTTTCATTTCCCGCGAGTTAACCGTGCCCGTTTCTTGAAGGAGGCGGTCTGCCAACGTGGATTTGCCGTGATCGATGTGAGCGATGATCGAAAAGTTGCGAATACGGGTGACGGGAACGTCAGTCATACAGTTTACTTAGATGGACACTTGAATGGGCAAAATGGGCGCAGCAAAGACTGTCTTCTCAACAGAAGGAAGCGTGCATCGATTACTTAAAATATTTTAATGCTTTCTCAGCTTAGTACAGGATTCTCTTTACGAAGGGTGATAAGAGAAGTTGGATTCTATGGTTCCTATAGGGTTTTTAACGGAGCACATCGGGCATTTCTTTCTAGCCCACTTGATGATGAGGTGTTATCTAGAAGGGGTTTTTGAAAAACAGGCAGCCGATCGCCCAGCATAATTTAACTGGCGCTTAATTTGACCAACCTCCGCGCGATCGTCCTTCATCGCACTTTACGTACGCTTTACATACATCGTTTAGCTGAAATCGGCTACAGAATTTTCCGAAGGGCAATTCGTCAGCTAAACTAACACATAGGTTTGGGCTACACAAGTCGGCGTTCAACCGCATTCACCATGACTGATCCAGTGACTCATTCTCATCCGCACGTTGATAAGGTGGAACTCTCAATCCACATTGATTCTGAATTGCTTGAGCGCATCAAGCATCTGACCAACGATCCTAGCAAAGTGGTCGAGGTTGCCATTCGCCAATGGTTACGGAGCGAAACGTACCGTGAAGACGAATCCTCGCGCCCATTAGAACGCAATCCGAGGGTGCCTCCTAGAGGTGAGTGGAACGATTAACGCTAGAAAAACACTGGCTTGAGCGGTTGGATTCTCGCTTAGCGCTAGAAGAACCGATACTGGTTGCATCTGTGTAGGGTCGTGATTAGAATGCGGAGATCGCACAAGGATGATTGAGTCTCAGTCAAAAATTGGTACCAAAACTCCTTGCTCCGGTGTTGATTTCCTTTTTAATCGATCGCTTCCAGTCCTAAGTCAAATGGTCTCTTGTTGTGAAATTTTCAAGCTTACCTCCTGACTCGTTTCAGACTCATATTGTGAATCCTGTAGGGAATGCTGCTTCTGAGACTGCTGCTGATTTGGTGATGACACAGGATGCGGCCGGGCATTTTTTGTCGTTTTATTGGCAGGAGTCGGAGACGTATGGGCTGCAACCAGAGCTATCTGGGAATGCGTTAGGAGAGTGCTTTTATCCGGTGGCGATCGCGCATTACCTGCAACGGATCAAGCGAGTCCTTACGTCTCAAACCCCCGAAAAGTTTCGCGCACTGTTTCGCTGTGCTGAACAGACGCTGCTGTTTGAGTTGGTGATGAGTCCGATCATGCTGCCGGATGGACTGGCTTCGACGGTTGTGGTCACAGGCAAACGATTGCCACCCATGCGCGCAGACGATTTGTTAGAAGAATCGCGGGCGGCGGGCGGGTTGGCGCTCTACAGCGATCGCTACCAAAAGCTTTTAACTCAGATTGCCTGGAATATCCGCCGAACCCTTGATCTCAGCACCATTTGGCAACAGACCGTCGATGGGTTGGGGCGCGCTTTGGGCGTGAGTCGCTGTATTCTCTGCCCCTTTGCGCCGCTCAGCTCTAAAGTTGAGGTGGTCGCAGAATATTGTCACGATTCTCAACAGTCTCTTTTGGGAGCGGAGATTGTGCTGGCTGACGATCCCGTTTTGTGTGAAGCGTTGGCGACTTTGAAGCCGATCAGTTCCACGACTCATCAGATTGCCGGACTTGAGCCAGTGGTGTGCGTTCCGTCTGATGATCCTGAGCAGCCTTTGACCCGATTGATGGTGGCAACTTGCTATCAAGAGCAGCCAAACGGGGTGATTGTGCTGTACCAGTGCGATCGCCAGCGCGTCTGGAGCCAAGCCGAAGTTGAGTTTATGCGCGAGTTGGCAGACCAAGTGGGAACGGCGATCGCTCATGCATCCCTGTTCTCAGAAAGTCAGGACTTGGCCACCGAGCTTCAGCGCGTTAACAGCAATATGATGCAAAAGCATCGTGAGCTGGAGGAAGCCAGAGAACAAGCCGAAGAAGCCTCTCGCCTCAAGAGTGAATTTTTAGCAAACACGTCTCACGAATTGCGAACCCCTCTAAACGGGATGATCGGTTTTTTGAAGCTAATCCTGGATGGGATGGCCGAAGACCCGGAGGAGCAAAAAGAGTTTATCGAAGAGGCGTATCGATCGGCGCTGCATTTGTTGAATATCATCAACGATGTGTTAGACATCGCCAAGATCGAAGCGGGCAAGATGCAGATCGATCTCAGCCCCGTCAAACTAGATGAGTTGATGGCGGATGTCGAGAACTTTACGCGAACTCAGGTTCAGCAAAAAAACCTCAGCTTTGAGATTCAGAAGCCCCAGACCCACGATGAGATCATTCTGTTTGGCAACTATCAACGTCTGCTGCAAGTCATGCTCAATCTGGTGGGAAATGCAATTAAATTCACCCACGAAGGCGGCGTGACCATCAGCGCTGAGGTCATCAAAAAGCGGATCGTTGTGCAAAATCATGACCTTCCGGGTGTGGTCAAGGTGCGGGTAGCCGATACCGGAATTGGGGTTTCGTTAGATAAGCAAGACAAACTTTTTCAGTCGTTTAGTCAGGTCGATGGGTCGCTGACTCGTCAATATGGAGGCACCGGATTGGGGCTGGCGATTTCTCAAAAGCTGGTGGAGGCGATGGGCGGCGTGGTCAACTTCTACAGTATGGGTGAGGGATTGGGATCTACTGTGACGTTTACAGTGCCGCTCTATCAGGAACCTGTGATGATCGCCGGATAAAATTGATGAGAAATGAGCGGTGATCCTTCTCTCTAACGCCTGCCCAGACCAACTAGACTAAAGAAAGAGATTAAGGAGCGTTTCATGACAGAACCAATGGAAGCTCGTGAGCTATTTCGATCGGCTTACGAAAATCGCTACACCTGGGACAGCAACTTTCCTGGCTACACAGCAGATGTGACTTATCGGTTAGACGATCGCCAATACACGGGCAAGATTCGCATCAACCAGGACTGCACCTTTGAGGTGTCCGACGTTGAAGATGAAGAAGCCAAAAAAGCCATTCAGGGGCAGGTGTGGGAAACTGCAATTCATCGAGTCCGCAGAGCCTTTGAAGACACACACGGCAAGAATGTTTTCACACTGGGCAACACCGACGAAGCGGGAGCCGTTGAGGTGTTTGTTGAAGGCAAATCGATGGGCGATCGCTACAAAGTAAAAAATAACGAAATCACCCTGGTTCACCGTCACATTCGCGATGTGGTTGTCACCATCAACACCTACAGCAGTCACGAAACGGGCGAAGGCTATTTGTCTCACCGCTATGATTCGGTTTACACCGATGCAGCGACTGGCGAATCGAAGGGCGGCAAGAGTGATTTTGAAGACACCTATGAGAAAGTGGGCGATTACTACGTGATGACTCAGCGAGTGATTCGCACCGAAGAAGCTGGCAAGGTCTCGACCAGCGAGTTTGCTTTCTCAAATGTCAAGCTTTTACAACCTGCATTGGTGTAGGGCAACTCAGGTGGAGGGAATCACTGAACCGCTCAAAACCCTCCTTAGATAGCGCTAGGATCAACGTAAACTGATTGAAACCAAAAAGGTGAACTATGTCTCAAGCATTGGCACTCACTCCTGAAAATGTGGAAACCGTATTGGATGAACTGCGTCCTTATCTGATGTCAGACGGCGGCAACGTCGAGCTAGTTGAATTGGATGGGCCGATCGTCAAGCTTCGTCTTCAAGGGGCCTGCGGGTCTTGTCCCAGTTCTGCTATGACGCTCAAAATGGGGATCGAACGCCGTCTGCGCGAATTCATTCCCGAAATCGAAGAAGTTGAGCAAGTAATGTAGTAGGTTGAGTTTTGAGTGCTGAGTTTTGAATTACCTTAAGAACACAGCACTCACTCTTGAGTCGATACTCTTGAACCTTAAAACTCAAACCTCAAAACTTTATGTCTCATCCTCTGTACGTCGCGTTTATCTGGCACCAGCACCAGCCGTTGTACAAAAGTAGGGGAGGTGCAGAAGCGCACGGGTCTGAAGGGCAATATCGTCTGCCCTGGGTGCGCCTGCATGGAACGAAAGACTATTTGGATCTGGTGTTGCTGTTGGAGAAATATCCCAATCTGCACCAGACGGTCAATTTGGTGCCCTCGCTGATTCTTCAGATCGAGGATTATGTAGCGGGGACAGCGATCGACCCCTATTTAGCCCTGACGCTGACTCCGGTAGAACAGTTAGTCCAGGAGCAAAAAGAATTTATTGTTGAACATTTCTTTGACGGCAATCACCACACGCTGGTTGACCCCCATCCTCGCTATGCGGAATTGTATAGGCAACGGCAGGATAAAGGGCATGAATGGTGCGTCAATCACTGGGGGCTAGAGGATTTTGGCGATCTGCTGATGTGGCACAACCTGGCGTGGATTGATCCTTTGTTTTGGGATGATCCCTTAATCGCAGGCTGGCTGGAGAAAGGGAAAGGATTTAGTCTGAGCGATCGTCAGTTAATCATCGCTAAACATCGAGAAATTCTCAGCCAGATCATTCCTCAACACCGCAAAATGCAGGATGCTGGGCAGCTTGAGGTGACGACGACTCCCTACACGCATCCCATTTTGCCGTTGTTGGCGGATACGAATGCGGGTCGAGTTGCTGTTCCTCACATGACGCTTCCCGAACAGCGATTTCAGTTTGCAGACGACATTACGCGCCACTTGCAGAAATCGTGGCAGATGTATGAGGAGCGGTTTGGACGATCGCCCCGTGGTTTGTGGCCGTCTGAGCAATCGGTGAGTCCTGCGATGTTGCCTTATGTGGCTAAGTCGGGCTTTCAGTGGCTCTGCTCGGATGAGGCGGTCTTAGGCTGGTCGCTCAAGCATTTCTTTAATCGGGATGAGACGGGGAATGTATATGACCCCGAAATGTTGTATCGTCCCTATCGGTTGGAGACTCCAGCAGGGGATTTGGCAATCGTTTTTCGGGATCACCGTTTGTCGGATCTGATTGGATTCACTTACGGATCGATGGAGCCAAAACGGGCCGCAGCCGATCTGGTAGGACATTTGGAGGCAATTTCTCGATCGCTCAGACAGCGAAACGGCGGCAACCTGGACAAACCCTGGCTGGTGACGATCGCCTTGGATGGTGAAAACTGCTGGGAATATTATCCGCAGGACGGCAAGCCCTTTTTGGAAAGCCTCTACCAAACGCTGAACAGCCACACGGGGATCAAGCTGGTGACGGTTTCGGAATTTTTAGACCAGCATCCTGCGACGGAGACGATTCCGACTAATCAGCTTCACAGTGGTTCCTGGGTGGATGGGAGTTTTACAACTTGGATTGGCGATCCGGCAAAAAATCGCGCCTGGGATTTGCTGACGACGGCTCGGCAGGTGTTGTCTACCCATCCCGAAGCGACCGAGGAGACGAACCCTGAAGCCTGGGAAGCGCTGTATGCAGCAGAAGGGTCTGATTGGTTTTGGTGGTTTGGCGAAGGGCACTCGTCGAATCAAGATGCCATGTTTGACCAGTTGTTTCGAGAACATTTGGCAGCGCTGTATCAGGCGTTAGGGGAGCCGATTCCTGACAATGTGCGGCAGGCGGTCGAAGTTCATGCAAAACAGGGCGACCATGCGCCACAGGGCTTTATTCATCCCGTTGTTGATGGGCGGGGAGACGAGCAGGATTGGGATAAAGCGGGTCGAATCGAAGTCGGTGGCGCACGAGGGACAATGCACCAGAGCAGTGAGATTCAACGCCTTTGGTATGGGCTGGATCACCTGAATTTCTATGTGCGGTTAGACTTTCGATCGGGCGTTCAACCCGGTATTGACTGTCCGCCTGAGTTGAATTTGCTGTGGTACTATGCCGATCGTCCCATGCGAAATAGCCCGATTCCGCTCACAGAGTTGCCGGACGAAGCGCCGTTGACGTATCAGTTTCACCACCATTTGGGGGTGAATTTGTTGACGCAGACGGTTCGGCTTCAGGAAGCGGGAGACGATTTTAAGTGGCATTCTCGCAAGACTCGCGCTCAGGTCGGCTTAGACAAATGTTTGGAGATTAGTGTGCCCTGGGCAGATTTGCAGGTGCAGCCTGATTACCCGTTAAAAATGGTGGTTGTACTGTCTGAAAACGGACGCTATCGGCAATATTTTCCAGAAAATTCGCTGATTCCAATCTCAGTTCCCTAATACTGGGAAGGCTAACATCGTTGGTCAAGAAAATCGCAAAACTGGGACAAATTTAGTGTTCAAAAAAGGACGATCGCGCTCTAAAAAACCGCCGATTTCACGTTCCAAAAAATGGTTAATTCGAGCAAGACGGTTTGCGATCGGGTACTCTATTTTCTGCACATTGCTATTCTTTCAAGGCGTTGCATAATGGAGGGGTGAATGAGGGTGTTGTACTATGCAGTGTCGATACTGTGGGTCTACTGAGGTTCGCCAGAACGGGAAACGACGAGGCAAGCAAAATCATATCTGTCGCGCCTGCGGTCGCCAATTTATTGAAGGCTATGACCCACCCAAAGGCTACAGCGAGGAAACCAAGCAGGACTGCTTGATGCGTTACGTCAACGGCATGGGATTTCGCGCGATTGAGCGCTGTACTGGCGTGCATCACACAACGGTGATTTATTGGGTCAAGCAACTCGGACAGCAACTGCCGGATGCCCCACAGGAGTCGGAGATTCCAGAGGTGGGAGAACTCGACGAACTAGAAACCTTTGTCGGGTCAAAAAAAACAAAATTTGGATCTGGACAGCCGTGAACCATTTCCGGGCGGGCATTCTCGCTTGGGTGGTGGGAGATCACAGCGCAGAGACGTTCAAACCCTTGTGGCAGATTGTCTGTTGCTGGCATTGCTACTTCTATGTCACCGATGGCTGGAAGGTTTATCCCGGTTTTATTGAGGAAGGCGACCACCTTGTGAGCAAGACGTATATGACGAGAGTCGAAGGCGAGAATACCCGATTACGTCACTACTTAGCTCGATTGCATCGCAAGACCTTGTGTTACTCCAAGTCGGTCGAAATGCTAAAGCATTCGCTGCGATTGCTCCTCCATTACCTAAAGTATTGGTCAATACCCGTACTCACTTGATTCATCCCTTTGTTCAGCAACGCCTCTTTCAACAGCAGCGGTTAATGTTTTTTCCCTTACGGGATTATCCCCATACTCCTAATTTATACAAGCTAAATTATCAAGATGTTTGGCTACTGATTACGACAAAACCAGGGAAGGTCGATCGCTTACATGGCTGGTGGATTCCTGCTGAGAAAACGAATGCGCCCGTCATGCTCTACTTTCATCACAATGCGGTAAATATTGGCGCAAATGTCAGTCAGGCTCGTCAGTTTCACAAGTTGGCTACTCAATTTTGTTGATAGACTATCGAGGATTTGGTCAAAGTGAAGGAGACTTTCCGACAGAATCTCAAGTGTATGAAGACGCACAAGCTGCCTGGAAGTATTTGACTCAGGATCTGAAGATTTCAGCCAAATAAATTGTGATTTATGGACACTCGATCGGCGGTGCGATCGCGATCGACCTTGCCTCAAAACATCCCGAAGCGTCCGCTCTAATTGTGCAAAGTACGTTCACTAGCATGAGGGATATGAGCAAGCGGTTTGGCGTTTTTTGGGTGTTGCCGATCGACGTTTTAATGCAGCAGCATTTTGAGTCGTTAGAGAAGATGAAATCTGTCCAGATGCCCGTTCTGATTATTCAAGGCACCAGTGATATTCAAATCCCCGTCGAGATGGGTCAAGCGCTCTATGCGGCGGCTCCCAAATCCAAGCAACTGCTCTTAATTCAAAACGGTGGACACGACAACAATATGCCAGAAAAATATACCAACGTTGTCAAACAATTCGTTCAGACTGTACAAGCAAAGACAGGCAGTTAAATAGATATTTTAATGATTAGATTTTGGCTGAAAGCAAAGTTATACTGACCCCTAAATTAATTTCAGCATCTACTAAAACAATGGACTCTCTAAAACGTCAAATTAAACAGATCTTCCATAGGATTCGCTACGTTGTGACGACGGCTCTGATTTACCGTCAGCGATTTTTCTTTGTAGGGCTAGCCGCCACCGGAAACCGCACCGCAGGCAAAGCCATGACGCTGTTGGGCTATTCGTGGAAACATTACCCCCGATCGTACGAGTCTCTCTGGCAGTTTCATGCGGTCACGGATGCGCCCGTCGCCTTCTGGTTTCGACAAAAAAAGTTGCCCAAAAATGGCCTTTACATTCTCACCACACGATCGCTAGAACCCTGGCTAGAAGATTGTCAAGCCTGGTTTGAGTCACGACCGTCTGATACGCTGTCACCCTTTGAAATCGAAATTCGAGAAGCGCTGTATGGAGGCGTAACGTTCGATCGCCAACGGTTTGCAGAAGCCTACGATCGTCACACTGCCGCCTGTTACCAAATCGCCCAAGAGATGGGAGTTACGCTCTACGAATGGGATCTTGTCGCCAATCCAACTTGGGACTTTTTGACGCAACTAACTGGACGCACCTCAGACCAAGCTTTTCCCTTCACGCCGGGAGTTTATAATCGCACCTGGCAAGCGGTGATCGAAGCTGAAGAGAAAGCGAAATCGTCGTTTATTTAAAGATGAGCAAATGGGTGAAATGATTCTCACAGCTTTTTAGCGATCGCTATATCGTTCTTCTGCAAACGGTTCGCCACGTCGATGATAGCCATTTCGTTCCCAAAAACCGAGGGCTTCGTGGTTGAGAAACTCTAAGCCGTTGATCCATTTGGCACTCTTCCAGGCATAGAGATGAGGCACGACGAGACGCATTGGCCCACCGTGGTCAGGCGGAAGCGGGTCGCCAAACAAGGTGTGAGCAAAAAAGTTTTCTTCTCGTAGAAAATCGTCCATTGAAATGTTGGTGGTGTAGCCGCCGTAGCAGTGTTCCATAAGGTGAACTGCTTGAGGATCGACTTCCACAAATTTCATAAAATCGGTCACTTTGATGCCAATCCACTGCACATCCAGCTTTGACCAAGTGGTGACACAGTGAAAATCAGCCGTGAAGCTGCTTTGGGGCATGTCCATAAAGTCAGACCAGCTAAAGATCTTTTCTTTTGCCAAACCCCAAACTTTGAATTGCCAGGTGTCTCGATCGACGACAGGCGTATCCCCATAGGTGAGAACTGGAAACCCATTGGTCAACCGTTGCCCAGGCGGAACGCGATCTCTTCGAGTTACCCGCAAGGGGTCGTGCATATCGGCTCCTGGCTTCTGGAAAAACTTCCCCAGCATTGCTTAAATTCCTACAGAGTTTTCACATTTACTGTGTAGCAAATTTTGGAACGATCGTGCGTCGTCAGAAGGCATGAGGCGGGAGAACTTTTAGTATGTCATCCCTCGGCCCTCATCCTTATTCTTCTTCGGCTTCTTCTTCGTTAGGCGGGTAGATAAAGCCTCTCGCCCGACCCGTCAAGATCGATTTGCCCATCGACAACGCTTTTTGCGCTTCGACGACTGCCTTGTGCTTCCAGGTGGCTTTGCGTTTGTCACGCTTTGATTTGGAGGTTTTCTTCTTAGGAACTGCCATGATATTCGTCCGCGATCGTTTTTAGACAACCTTCCTATTCTACGGCATTTTCATAAAGAGACTGAATGAGAGAACTTTTGTCGCACGTTTTCATAATTTAGTACAATTGTACTGTAAGACAAACGTACTACTGAATAAGCTTCTTTGTCACATTAGCCCTTATTGGAGGAAGACGATGAGATATCGACGCTCCCAAAGACAGTCTGTGAAGTATTTGTTGGCCGCTGGCACGCTGTTGGCATTGGCTGGCATGTTCATCAATCCGCGTGATCTTTTGAGCGCCAAAGCTCCTAAAGATGCCTGTCAACAGGTCATTCAGCCTCAGAAGGTACTTTCCAGAGAGGAATTGAGTCAGTTGCTAACGATTCCGGAGCGCGATCGCAAGAGTAGAGTCAGGGCGATCGTCAAAGAGCCATATTGCAAGTTGCCAAACTTGGAGATTAGAAGCGGCACAACAGCCCAACGAGACGCTTATCCGCTCGCTTTTGATCCGCAAACCTGGCTGATTGTTTTGTACGAAGGGGATGAGTATGCTGGCTATTCATTCAGTTTTCGGCAGTGAGGGAGGTGAGGTTGCGATCGCTGGTGGTTTCCTGAACTGACTCATAGTTTCTCAAAATCGACTCGTGAAAAGCGTGAGATCAATGTAAGTTGTTTCGCTTCGTTGCGGGTTCTTCTGCCCCCCCAAGCTGCCAATTCTGAGCAGGGTAGCTTCAGTGTGAGAGTGAGAAAATGAAGATGAACTGAAATCACTAGCATAACCATCAGTCCATGACCCTCATAAAACAATTAAAGACGATCAAAGACCCGCGTAAACCACGAGGGCAACGCTACGCGCTGTGGCTTGTGGCGCTCGATTCTTAGCTACTGGTAGCTCAACAAACCGTGAATTGATAAAATCTTTCGCTGCGGTTGTCAATGTAGGCAGTCTTCTAAATCCCATACCAGGGAGGAACTTAGAACCAGAAATCTGAGAGTTTACCTCAACACAATGGCAACCCGCCGCATGTGGTCAAAAATTTAGATCAAATATTTAAAGCACTTCTCTAAAGCACTTCTCTGTTGAAGTAGAAAGCAGCTCAATAGCTCTTCTTATTTGAGAATATTTTTGCAGTCGATGCTCACAGGATTTTAATGAAAGTTTACTGAGAAATCGATCGCTAAGTGCTCACAGGCTTACATACTTCTATGAAAGCTTCTGGGGAATCGCTTAATCATAGACTTAAATCAATTATTACAATCAGACAAAAACTCCGCGTCTACTATACTTTCCTCTCTACTGCAATCTCTCTACCAATACGGCGGACTCTATCAGACCCATCAAAAAAATCAAGGGTTTCTATCAATAACAAAAAGTCTATTACACAGTTAGATGTGATAGAAATTATAAGTAACAAAGATCCATTAAGAAAAGATTAGCACTGCCTAGAAATCCTCCACTAGTCATGGTTTGGGTAGGTGCTTTTTACGCCCATCAGTCTTCGTCCAGATTACAACCGAGAGATGATTGCGATGTCTCAACTGCTCCTCCAGTCCGTCTGGTTAATTCCTTGCTATTCACTTTTAGGCGCAGCCTTATCTGTCCTCTGGTTTCCAGGGATTACTCGCCGCACCGGGCCGCGTCCTGCGGGTTATGTAAATGTGATCATGACCTTTTTGTCGCTTATCCATGCGGCGATCGCTCTGCCCGCGACCTGGAATCAACCCGCCTATCAGCTATTTGTCCCTTGGCTGAATGTCGCCGGACTAGACCTGACGATTCCGATTGAGATTTCTTCGCTGACGATCGGTGCGATCGTCGTGATCACAGGGCTAAATGTGCTGTCCCAGATCTTCGCGATCGGCTACATGGAAATGGATTGGGGCTGGGGGCGGCTGTTTTCGCTGATGGCAGTGTTTGAAGCGGGGATGACGGCGCTGGTGTTGTGCAATTCCTTATTCTTCAGCTACATCATTCTCGAAATTCTCACTCTAGGAACCTATCTAATTGTTGGCATCTGGTTTAATCAATCGCTTGTGGTGACGGGTGCGCGAGATGCCTTTTTGACCAAACGCATTGGCGACCTTTTCTTGTTGATGGGTGTGGTTGCGCTGCTTCCGCTGGCGGGCACCTGGAACTTTGATGACCTGGCACTCTGGGCAAAAACGGCGAACGTTGATCCGGGTGTTGTGACCTTAGTCGGATTGGCGCTGATTGCGGGGCCGATGGGCAAATGCGCTCAGTTTCCGCTCCATTTGTGGCTAGATGAAGCGATGGAAGGGCCGGTTCCCGCGTCGGCTTTGCGAAATTCGGTCGTCGTGGCCACGGGTGCCTGGATCTTAGTCAAACTAGAACCCGTTTTGGCGCTGTCTCCCGTGGTTCAGTCAGCCATGATTGTGATTGGCACCATCTCAGCGATCGGAGGTTCTCTGATCGCCCTGGCACAAATCGACATCAAACGCGCCTTCTCTTATCTGGTAACTGCCTACATGGGCATCGTGTTCATCGCAGTCGGAGCTGGACAGACCGAAGCCGCCTTGTTGATTGTATTAACCCATGCGTTGTCGATGGCGTTGATGATGATGAGTAGTGGCGCGATCGTTTGGAATAGCATTACTCAAGATTTGACGATGCTGGGTGGCTTGTGGTCACGCCGTCCGGTTTCGGGTTCAGCGTTGATTGTGGCAGGGTTGGGCTTGATTGCTTTTCCGCCGTTGGGCACCTTTTGGGCGATGCTCAAACTCGCGGATGGGCTGCAAGCGTCTAATCATCCTTTCTTAGTAGGCGTGATTTTGCTGACGAATGCCCTGACCGCCTTTGGCATTACTCGCACCTTCTGCCTCGTCTTTGGTGGCAAAACCAAACAGATGTCCGAGCGATCGCCCGAAATTCACTGGCCGATGGCTCTCCCGATGATCGTTCTGATGGGCTTTACGCTTCACTTGCCGCTGATTCTTCAGTCTCTTTCACTCCTGCCTGCCTGGTCAAAGATGAATACCGACATGGCTCTATTGCTGATTTGGTCAAGCATGTTTGGGGTGAGCATCAGTGCGGTAATTTATCTTGGCAACTATGTTCAAAAGCCAGTTCAATTCCCGGTAAAAGCGCTGCAAGATCTGGTGGCTTACGACTTCTACACGCCCAACATTTATCGCGGCAGCATTGTCTTAAGCGTTGCCATCATTTCTCGCGTGACTTCTTGGATTGATAGATATCTGGTCGATGGTCTGGTTAACTTATTTGGCATTGTCACCCTGTTTAGCGGTCAAAGCCTGAAATATAGCAACTCTGGGCAGTTTCAGTTTTATGCGTTGACAATTTTGTTTGGGGTGACGGCGCTGGGCTTGTTTCTCTGCTGGTCGTCGCTGTCTCGTCTGGTGCTGACCACCGCCGCTGCTCTTTTTCATCAAACCGTAGGCTAAAGGATCTTCGCCATGTTGAGTGCATTAATTTGGCTGCCACTAATTGGAGCCGCAATTATCGGATTTTTTCCTGGAGAAGTGCCTGCTGCTCGGATACGCAAAGCGGCGATCGCGGTCTCCTCTCTTATTCTGCTCTGGACACTTGCCCTGTTTACTCGGTTTGATCTGTCTGTGCCAGGAATGCAGATGCAAGAATTCATGACCTGGATTCCGACGCTGGGGTTGAACTATCGATTGGGTGTCGATGGCTTGTCTCTGCCGCTGGTAGCGTTGACTAATCTATTGACGCTGGTGGTTATTTTTAGCAGTGACTCGCGATCGATGACTGCGATTTCTCTTAAGCGTCCCCGATTGTTTTATGCGTTGGTGTTGACAATCAGCGCAGGGATGGCGGGAGCGTTATTAGCCCAAAATTTACTGTTGTTTTTCCTGTTCTACGAGATTGAGCTAATTCCGTTTTATCTGCTGATTGTGATCTGGGGCAGTGAGAAGCGTGACTATGCAGGCATCAAGTTTTTGATCTACACGGCGGTTTCTGGAATCCTGATTCTGGCTGCCTTTCTCGCCCTCAATTGGCTCACGGGAGCTTCTAGCTTTGACTATGCGGACATCCAAACTCAAGGGTTGTCTCAGCGGACTCAGTTAATTCTCCTAACGCTAATGCTGGTTGGATTTGGCATCAAAATTCCGCTAGTACCGCTGCACACCTGGCTGCCTGACGCTTATGTAGAATCGTCTGCTTCGACGGCCATTTTGCTTGGTGGCGTATTGGCAAAGCTGGGAACCTATGGACTGGTGCGCTTTTGTCTAGGTCTGTTTCCTGAAACCTGGGCGGTGGTGACCCCCGGACTCTCAGTTTTGGCGGCGGTCTGTGTGCTGTATGGCGCAATGGCGGCGATCGCTCAAAAAGACATCAAACGCATGGTGGCCTATAGCTCGATCGGGCACATGGGATACGTTCTATTAGGAACAGCCGCCCTAACGCCACTGGCTATGGTGGGCGCCGTTTCTCAGATGATCAGTCACGGTTTGATTTTGGCGCTCCTGTTCTATCTGGTTGGCGTGATTGAAGAAAAAGTCGGAACGCGCGATCTGGATGTTCTCAACGGGTTGTTGAATCCGATTCGGGGCTTACCTTTGACCAGCGCATTGCTAATTTTGGCAGGCATGGCCAGTGCAGGAATCCCTGGTATGGCGGGCTTTGTGGCAGAATTTTTGGTCTTCCAGGGCAGCTATACAGCGTTTCCGTTACCCACGCTCTTGTGTATCGCTGGAACCGCTTTAACCGCTGTTTATTTTGTGATTTTGCTTAACCGTACTTGCTTTGGCAAACTAAGCAACTACACCGCCTACTATCCCAGAGTTACCTTTTTAGAACAGGCTCCCGCTTTGATTTTGACAGCTCTGATCATCTGGCTTGGAGTACAACCGACCTGGATGGTGCGCTGGAGTGAAACCACAACCACGGCGCTCTCTTCGAGATACCCGCGAGGGGGCGTTGCCGCAACTCCCCTATCAGAATCTCGCCGTCTCGCACAGCAACCCACCCTCAAAGTCAGTGAATTGAAAGCACCCGCGATCGCCAGTGTCAAGCCCTAATTCTTAGTTCGACGCGAATCCTAGCCCACACACCCTTTATTCCTATGAACCTAGCCGCACCTCCCACCACCAAACTGCCTCCGTCACAGCACCCCTTCGCCGACATCATTCACCGTCTCGAAGCGGGTGGGGCCATGCTCCCTGACACCCCTGAGAACTTAATGCAGATCATCGGGTTGTACAAAGCCTATGCCGTGCCGATGGACTTTTATTGGCGAGACTTGCTTTACATTGGCGAGCAGGTTTTTCTCAACCCGTTTCCCTTTTTCAAATACTTCATCTCAGATGAATATCTCCAGCGTCACAACCACTATGCGGGCGATGATGCCGATTTGAGAATCTGGCGCGGAGTGGCGACGGCCCATCCAGAACTGCTGGAATTTATGGAAAAAGGCGAACTCAAGAAGAAACTACCGCGTCTGGCGCATCACCTGTGGCACGATCGCGTCAACATGGAGTTTGCTGAAGAGTGTATGCGGGCAATGCTCTGGCACCGAGGTATGTATGTGCCCGTCAACCAGTTTGATCCGTTCCTCGACAGTGATGAATATAAGGCGAATGCCGATCGCGCTATCAAGGCCTACTTCAAAGGCAATCCCGCGATGTTAGCGTTGCACAAAGCATTCCCCGATCTGTTTCTCGAACAGTGTCGTCAGTCATCCTACTATGCGAATCTCGGACTGTTTTGGGAAGTGATGGCTCCCGTGTTCTTCGAGATGTCTGACTTGTATGATGAAGGCAAGATCGCCAGCGTTCCTCAAGCAATGGATTTTTTGGTAAATGGCATCTTTGCGATCGCAGGTCGTCCTATTTACCATCACGTTTACATTCGCGGCGAGTGTTATGAAATCATTCCCAAATCCAAGGGCTTTACCTGGCTCTATGAAGCCGCTCTGCCCTACGTAGAAGCTGTCTTTTACCGCACGTCACCGTTTAGAGGCACCAAGTCCTACAACGCTCAGGCGGGCCAAGTTCCCGGTGAGCAGCCCGATTTTCACTATGGAGTTCTCTATGCTGACAAATTCCCCGTCGGCACGGCTGGCATTCCGCCGACGCTGTTGGCTCAAGACATGCTGCACTTCTTACCGGAATATCTGGTCGAGTATTACAAACAGCACTGTCGCGGTGAAGACGATATGTTGGTGCAGTTGGCAGTGAGCTTTCAGCGATCGATGTATTGTGTGACTTCTGCGGTCATTCAAGCGTTGCGAACCGCGTTGCTCTATCCACTGGATGATCCCAATCCCAACCATCTCAAAGCCAATCGCGCCTTCTTTGAATCACAGCTCGATCGCTTCCTGCGTCCAGAGTCTCGGATTCGAGAAATTCAAAGTCAATCCTATCGCTAAAACCGTTGACAAGAGAGTGGATGGAGCGGTCTTTCTACTCTCTAATTCTGCCCTGTTGAATAGAACAGTTTGTTGAATAAGTTTGTTGAACAAAAAAAGGGGTTCACTGAGGCGATTCTTCTAAGTGAAGCGATCGCACCCACAACCCCACCCGCTGATTCGTTTGCAAACTTAGCCCATCAAAATCACGTTATCGATTACATGAATGATTCCGTTATCGGCTTCGATGTCTGGCGCGACAACCGTGGCATTTTTGACCTCAAAGCCATCGATAAACTTGACAGGAATCGGCGACCCTTCTAGCGAAGTCACAGAACCCAGCTTTTCTAAATCGGCTTGTGTATATTTGCCAGACGCGACGTGAAACATCAAAATTCGAGTGAGTTGAGGAATGTTTTGTACCAGCGTTTGGATGGTTCCCGGTGGTAGTTTGGCGAAGGCTTCATCCGTTGGAGCAAACACCGTAAACGGGCCAGGACTCTTGAGCGCATCGACCAGATTTGCCGCCTTGACCGCCGTCACCAGCGTACTAAAAGACCCAGCGCCCACTGCAATATCAACAATATCAGCCATAGTTTTTACTTGTTGCGATCGTTAACGTCATAATCCATCAATTGGACATCTAGAACCATTACAGTTTGATACCAATCACTAGATTCAGGATGTGAATAGAATGCAAAACTCAACCCACATATTCAGCACAGAGGAGCCTGAAAATCAGTGCCAGCGGCTCACCTCAATGGCTCATCTCAATAAAGAAAGCGTTGCATATCGGATGTGGGTGGCCAGCGATGCGCTACAAGTCAGCAACTCAGCGATGGCTCCAACAAAACCTTTTGACATGCAACGCAGATTGGAAGGGAGCATATGCTCTTGTGCATTATCATAGCTACAAAAGCTATCAATAGAAATCACTGTTCTCAATCACTCACATAGATATTTATCTATTTACTCATTATGGCAGGAGCTTTTCCTTTGCAAAACGCTACTCTTCACCAACTCAAAGTTTTTGAAGCTGTCGCCCGTCACAGCAGTTTTACCCGTGCTGCGGAAGAATTATTTTTGACCCAGCCTACGGTCTCGATGCAGGTCAAGCAGCTTTCTAAAACGGTCGGCTTACCGCTATTTGAGCAGGTCGGCAAAAAGCTGTTTCTCACGTCCGCCGGGAAAGAACTCTATGCCACTTGTCAGGATGTGTTTGATCGCCTCTCTCAATTTGATATTGCGATCGCTGACCTCAAAGGACTCAAACAAGGCACGTTACGCATCGCTGTGATCACGACTGCCAAGTATGTGATCCCCAGAATTTTGGGGCCGTTTTGTCAGCGCTACCCTGGGATTGACATTTCGCTAACGGTGACCAACCACCAATATATTCTAGACAGTCTGGCTGCCAACCGCGACGATCTTTATATCATTAGCCAACTGCCCGACGACTCAGAAGCGCAAACCCATTCCTTTATGGAAAATCCGCTGGTTGTGTTAGCTCCCCGCAGTCACCCCCTCGCGCAAGAGAAGAACATCCCCCTAGAGCGCATTGCAGAAGAACCTTTTATCATGCGAGAACCGGGATCAGGCACTCGAAAAACGGTTCAGAAGCTGTTTGATGCTCACGGGCTGACGATGAAGGTCAAGCTAGATTTGAGCAGTAATGAGGCGATCAAACAAGCGATCGCAGGCGGTATGGGAATCTCGATTCTCTCAAAACATACGCTGGCACTCGAAGGACTCAACAACCAACTGGCTGTTTTGGATGTAGAAGGCTTTCCGATCGAGCGTCAATGGTACGTGGTCTACCCCGGTGGAAAACAGTTGTCGGCGATCGCTCAGGCTTTCTTCGACTATTTGCTGAATGAAGGCAAACAAGTTGCCGAGCAAACGGCCTTCAAGGGACTGATTTAGGCGGATTCAGTAACGGATGGGAGTCGATGTGAGTGCAATGGAGGTTTCTCGCTTCGATGTTTAGAAGCTCCTGCCCCCAATCTGCCAATTCTGGGAGACTCCAAACCGAGACTTGTTTGAGAAAGTTGGAGGCTCTATTCACTACCCAATCCGCTGCGATCGCTCTGTAGTTTGTCACTCTGGTAGGTTGTACTGGTCGACAATCCGTTTGGCGTAATCGGGGACATGTTGTTCTAGCTTTTCGGGGTAGTTGCGTTTTACATATAAATAGTTGCGGGTAAAGTGAGAGTCGATCGAGAAGCGGGCATATTCCAAACCTTTGGGGCCGATTTTCTCGATCACCACGCCCATTAGTTTAGCGGCCCACATAGGAAGCGTCACGCCTTGATCGTAGGCAGGAATGCTCTGCTGAACGGCATTATGGCGATCGCCTTGAGACATCACAGGCTGAGTGTCGATCTGGTCTTGCACCAGATCCAGCATTTCTTGACCGCGATCGTTTCGCACCACAATCCACTGCCAGCCAAAGGGTGCGCCCATATATCCCACAACCAGATCCGCGAGGGAATTTACATAGTCAAAACAACTCATACAAGAGGGCGCAAACACATCTTTGAGTTGGTTGGTTTTGAGTCCAAAAAAGGGCACCCGTTCAACAGAGCCGTCCTCATGCTTGAAATGTACTCTAAAATCCTGCATGAATTCGTAATGCACCACTGTATCGGGCGATCGGCTAGTCGTTTCCAAAAACTTTTGCAGCCCGGCGCGATCGACGTTATCGACACAGGGCGTTCCCAACACATAGAGCTTTTCGAGACCCAATTCTTTCTCAACGGCTCTCAAGGCTTGAATCTGACAGCCTACCCCAATGACTAACAGCCGCTTCATCCCAGACTGCTCAACCTGTTCGAGAATCGAAAGATTGGGTGACAGCGTGGGTTTGTTAACTCGTGCCGCGAGAATTTCTTGAGGCGTACGGGCGATCACAGGTTTGGGCTGAAAGCGATCGTCGGCCGTATTTTGAACGCAAACCACCCCTTCGACCAGTCCGCGAGTCAGCATCTCAATGGCGATCGAGCTAACAATCCCCGTCCACTGCGCGCCAGGAATCGGCTCTTTTTTGCGGGCGGCCATCATGTCTTGACTCACGCCAAAGTACCATTCATCCGGATTGTCGAGATTGCGGGCGCGATCGTGAACCTGCTCCTCTAACTCAGCAATCTGTTGGTTTAAGAAAGCACAGGCTTCTTTGACATAGTGAATGTAATAGGTGTCACACAGTCCACACTCGCTACACAACGCTTTCGCAGGACGGCGACTAGACGGTTTGAGCGCTTTTGCCTTTTTGTGGGAGCTTTGAAGCATTTTTTATCAGAGAATATCGAAACTGATTCACCTCTTGGATCTTCTCATGTTTGTTGAAGGCTGTGCGTTGCTTTGAGAATTTCAGACCGTTTCGTTAGGCAGTGCATCGCTGCGGAGAATCTTAGAGTGACATGAATTTTGACTTAAATGCTTCACTTGAGCCGCCCATCAGCAAAGCAAAATGATGTTATCGAACCGACGTTAAACCAGGTTTTGCAGAAAATTTGGGACGAGCGGAGTAGGTCGCAGCCAATGTCTCCACCGTAAACGCACAGGGTTTGGCAATCTTGTAGCCTTGAGCATAATCAAATCCGATCGCTTTCACCTTTGCCAGCGTTTCATCATCTTCACATTCTGCGATCGTTTTTAACTGCATCACATGTCCAATGTGGTTGATCGCTTCGACCATCGCGCTGGCCACAAAATCATGGGCAATTTCTTTAACAAAAGAGCCATCAATCTTGAGATAGTCAACAGGCAGATTTTTTAGGTAGCCAAACGAAGACATGCCGCTGCCAAAATCATCCAGTGCAAACCGACAACCCAACTGCTTGAGATCGCGAATCACTTGAGCCGCTTTACCCAGATTAGAGATTGCGATCGTTTCTGTAATCTCAAAACAAATCAGTTGCGGCGGAATCTGATGCAGGGTTAATTGTTCTTGAATAAACGTCACCAGACTCTCTTCGTTAATGCTTTCGCCTGACAAATTGATGGCAAACAGACAATCACACTCTAGATTTTGCTCTTGAGCATAACGCCAGAGATAACGGTAATACTCGCCTTGAGTTGCAAACAAAGTTCGGATTACCCAACGGTCGATCGCAGGCATCAGATGATACCTTTCGGCTGTCGAGAGAAATGCTGCGGGTAATAGCAACGTATTCGTCTCGTCTAACATCCGAATCAACACTTCATAATGCTCAGAGGATTGGCGATCGGGAGCCAGTGGCAAAATAGGCTGATAGTAAAGTCGAAACCGATCTTCTTCTAGCGCTTTGGCGATCTGAGTGATCAACGGACTGCCGCTAACGCGAATCAGATGAGACGACTCAGGCTGATAAATTTCGATGCGATTTCGCCCCTGTTTTTTGGCTCGATAACAAGCTGCATCCGCTTGATTAAAACTGTCGATCGCGCTCACATTCGCATCCATCAGCGTCAGACCAATACTCACGCCGATCGCAAAGGTTTTTCCCTGCCAGACAAATCGAAAGTTCTGGATTTTTTGGTGAATTTCTTGAGCTACCTCCCGGCCTTCTGCCAGAGAACACTGGTGCAACAGCAGCCCAAATTCATCTCCGCCCAACCGAGCCAACAGATCAGACTTTCGCACCCAGCTTTTCAACAAATCACTGACCTGACGCAGCAGTTCATCGCCTGCCAGATGCCCACAGGTGTCGTTGATGATTTTGAAGCGATCGAGATCCATACAGCAGAGGACGTGAGTTTGTCCGATTTGCGCCGTGTGGCAGGCTTGGTCGAGACATCGGTCAAATTCTCGCCGATTGACCAGCGTCGTCAGCATATCGTGACGTGCCTGCCAACAAAGTTGTCGAGCTAGACTTCGCGCTTGAGTGACATCTCGAAACACTAGTACTGCGCCAATGATTTGCCCTTCTTTAGCGCGGATTGGGGACGCAGAGAGATCGATCGCAAACTCACGTCCGTTTTTCTCTAGTAGCAAAGCGTGGTGGTTGAGTTCTACGGTGTTGCCCTTTCTCAGAACTGTTTTTAGCGGATTGCTGACAGGTTTGCGAGTTTCCTGATGCAGAATATTGAAAACCTTGGAAAGAGCCATTCCTTGGGCGGTTTCACAAGTCCAACCTGTCAGGCTTTCGGCTTTGGGGTTGAGCGATCGCACGTCTCCCACTTTGTTGGTCGTAATCACGGCATCTTCGATCGAGTGCAGCGTGATTTGGGCGAGTTCTTTTTCTTGAGCCAGCGCTTGTTGACTCTGTTTGAGACTGGACTGCACTAGCTCATGAATTCGTAACTGAGCCAACAGCAGATGAGGAATATCGAGCAGGGCGTATTCGTCAGGAAGCTGCACGACGATCGGCTCATATAGCTGGTGCCGTGGTCGCTCTAAGGCTCGCTGTACGGCGGCCAAAATGGGGGTGTCTCCGGGCAAAATCAGCGGTTTAGCTTCGGTCGTTTTGTAAAAGAGGTGAAGCGGTTTTTTTAGGAAAAGCTCTGGGATGTAAGGGCGGCTGATCTGCTCAAAGAAATGTTTGCGCGAAATCATCCCCGCACACTGATTGGTTTCTAGCAAAATCACACCGGGCAGCGAGGTCGAAGTTTCAAACAGTTGGCTCACTAAAGCAGTGGGCGATCGCGCATCAACGCAGGCCTGATGAAGATACAAACAAGCTAAGGTCGCGTCTAAATCAAGCCTCGGCTCAAACAATCCTGGCATAGGAAATCACAGTCCAAAAGGGGGTCGGCTGAAAGAAGCAGGATAAACAGCATAAAGATAGACGCACCATGACCGTATAAATACTAGGATGACCTATAAACTGAGTACTTTTGGTTACAGATAGATTTAAACTAAGTAAAGGTCTGATTAACTTATTCCAATATCGAAGTTAAGCGTTAGAAACAGTTCAATAGCGACCCTGGACTTTGGACTCTAGACGGACTAAGCTTTTAGTCTCCCAAGGTCTCTCTTTTCCCGAATAAGCCCGAATAAGTATTAGAAAAGCCACCATTGGCGACTGCGATGACATCGAGTTCTGAACCCCCCCATTTTGAGTCGGTCACCGAGGGAGAACTGCACCCCTGGGATCTGGGCGATCGCGTCGAGGCTTTACAAGTCCTGCTCAATGCTCATGGGTTTGTTTTGAGAGTAGACGGAGAGTTTAACAGTCGGACAGAAGCCGCCGTCAGAGTCTACCAGGCTCAACACAACCTGAGAATTGATGGCATCGTGGGTATTCAAACCTGGGCAATGTTAAAAAAGACAGTCCAACCGGGGACACGATCGCTCAAGCAGGGTGACTCCGGAGCAGATGTTTATGAACTTCAAGGTTTGCTAAACGTCAACGGCTATTCGCTGAAGCGCAATGGGGTGTTTGATCCAGCCACTCATGCAGGTGTAGTAAACTTTCAGCAAACGCACAGACTCAGGGCAGATGGCGTAGTGGGAACCATTACCTGGAATCTGCTCCGCGGAAAACCTTTACCGCCTCCGCCTCCTAAGCAGCAAAATTGGTTTGTTTGATCGCCCAAAACTTTCACCGAGTCTTTCATCGCTCTCGTATCCTAGAAAAAGGCAAACGCGCAGGATGATATGACTCAACAACCGATTCAGGTAATTGGCGGCGGATTAGCAGGCACCGAAGCCGCCTGGCAAATTGCTCAAGCAGGCGTGCCCGTGATTTTGCACGAAATGCGACCAGAACGCCTCAGCCCCGCCCACCACAGCCAAGAGCTTGCCGAACTCGTATGCAGCAACTCGTTTGGCGCACAGTCTAGCGATCGCGCCTCTGGTCTACTCCATGAAGAACTGCGTCGATTGGGGTCGATCGTCATTGCCAAAGCGGATGAGCATCAAGTCCCGGCGGGGGGTGCGCTGGCGGTCGATCGGGCCCAGTTTAGTCAAGATCTCACAACGACGCTGGCTAACCATCCTTTGATCGAGTTGCGGCGTGGCGAAGTGCCCCAAATTCCTTCAGAAGGCGTTACCGTTCTCACAACCGGGCCGCTAACGACCCCAGAACTGGCCGAAGATTTACGGCAATTTACAGGCTTAGAGTATTTGAGTTTCTTTGATGCAGCCAGTCCGATCGTCGTGGGTGAATCAATCAACTTTGACATTGCATTTCTCGCATCGCGCTACGACAAAGGAGAAGCCGCCTACCTCAACTGCCCGATGAACAAAGATCAGTATTTGCATTTTTGGACAGAATTGTGCAAAGCAGAACAGGCAGAACTCAAGGATTTTGAGCGAGAAACGGCCAAGTTTTTTGAGGCTTGTTTGCCGATCGAAGAAATGGCCCGACGCGGCGAAGACACGATGCGATACGGGCCACTCAAGCCTGTGGGACTATTTGATTCGCGCCGAGGAGACTTTCGCGCCCCCGAAAATCAAATTCATCGTCCCTATGCCGTCGTGCAACTTCGCCAGGAGGACAAAGCGGGACAACTCTGGAATCTCGTCGGCTTTCAAACCAACTTGCGCTGGGGAGAACAAAAGCGCGTCTTTCAGCTAATCCCTGGGTTAGAACAGGCCGAGTTTGTCCGCATGGGAGTCATGCACCGCAACACATTCATCAATTCACCTGAGCTACTGTCGCCCTCACTGCAATTCAAAAAGCGTCCTACTCTACTTGCGGCGGGTCAAATCAGCGGCACCGAAGGCTACACGGCTGCATCGGCTGGCGGCTGGCTGGCTGGCACCAACGCCGCTCGCATCGCTTTGGGGCTTCCGACTCTGACGCTTCCGGTGACAACGATGATGGGGTCGCTGTTTGACTTTATCTGTTCTGCCTCGCCCAAACACTTTCAGCCCATGCCGCCCAACTTTGGTATCTTGCCCACCCTGCCCCAAAAGATTCGCAACAAGCAAGAACGCTATGGGCTGTATCGCGATCGCTCCCTCTCTGACCTGACCACCTGGAGCCGAGAACATAGAGTGGGTGAGCGATCGTTTCAGTTGAGCCACTCTCAGTGAGGGTCGTTAACCCAGTGCTTTCGTGATGGCACTATCAAACGGGTGCAAATTCAGGCTGCATAGTGGGGGTGGGAAGGGAGAGTAGGGAGCGATCGACGACCTGATCAATCAAGCCATACTCCACCGCTTCCTGCGCCGACATAAAGAAATCTCGTTCGGTATCTTGCTCAATTTGCTCCAGAGACTTCCCGGTATGGTTCGCCATGCTCTGATTGATCCGGCGTTTTAGATAGAGAATTTCTCTAGCTTGAATCTCAATATCCACCGCCTGCCCCTGCGCCCCGCCAGAAGGTTGGTGAATCATAATGCGCGAACTGGGCAAACTGCTGCGCTTGCCTTTTGCACCCGCACCGAGCAGAAACGCGCCCATACTGGCCGCAAATCCATAGCAGATTGTGCAAACATCTGGACGAATGTGATTCATTGTGTCGTAGATTCCTAAGCCATCCAGCACAGAGCCACCGGGAGAGTTGATGTAGAGGTAGATGTCTTTTTCGGGGTCTTCTGCTTCTAAAAACAGCAGTTGGGCCACAATTCGATTGGCCATTTCTGACTCGACGGGTTCTGCCAAAAAAACAATTCGCTCTCGCAGCAACCGAGAATAAATGTCGAAGGCTCTTTCTCCCCGACCCGATTGTTCAATAACGGTAGGAATCATGATGTGGATTTCCTCAATGAGTTTGACGGATTCACAAATGGGTAATCGGCAGTAGGGTTGGTTGACGTGAATTCGATGGATCTCTTCGCTTTGGTTGCCTTGGATTGCTCCTCAATCTCGGCTCAATGAGGGACTTTGAACGAGAAATCTTGTCTAAAAGTCTCCCAGAATCGCGGGGTTGGAGAAGCATCAAACGACGCGAAATAATTCAATCGAACTAACTGATGAAAACTCCCATAACCGAGTGATGTTAGGCGACCAGAATGAAGACTTCTTCGAGTTCTAGTAGCTGTTTGAGGTCAGATAGGCGAGTTGTCCATTGCTGGCTAAGGGATAGGCAGCTTTGGGTGTCTAGTCGATCGTGGATCAACGTCAATTTCACCCTGGCTCCAGCCTGCTCTAACTTAAACAGCACACGAGACGGTTGGACTTCAACAACATCAGGCGACCAAACGCTATAAGCAAGTCGATGTGGCGGCTCGGACTGCAACACTTCGCCAACGCCTTCAGATTGACCATCTTGATTGATATGCTGCACGGGTGACCCCACCTGCCAGTCCGACGCAAGTTGCCCATCTCCCCAATATTGCTGGGTGAATGCGTCGCTAGTCAGCGCTTCCCAGAGTTGTTCGAGAGTGGTTGCAATGTAGGTCACATAAACAAAGGTGGGTTTAGTCATGTTCCGTCTCCCTGGTGTTTTCTTCGAGGCTGCGTTTTAACTCGCTCAGTGCGTCTAATTGATGGCGTTCATATTTACTCAACCAGCGATCGTAGATTTCCTGGATGGGTACTGGGTTCAGGTAATGCAGTTTTTCTCGCCCGTGCCAAACGATGACGACCAGATTTGCGGTTTCTAATACAGTGAGATGCTTTGTCACGGCTTGTCGCGTCATATCAAGGTGTTTGCATAGGTCTCCTAGGGTTTGTCCGTTGTGAATGTACAACTGGTCGAGCAATTTTCTGCGACTCTGGTCAGCAAGGGCTTTGAACACTGCATCCATATCAAAATAATACGCAACTAATTGGTTGCATGTCAAGCGATCGCACGCGAAGAATTCGTGAGTTCTCTGAAAGTTATGCGCTGCGGGGTTCTGTCTTCCTGCCCCCAACCCCACTTCTCAGGAACTTCAAGGACTTTTCGAGCCACACAGAACTGATAAAGCTGACTGGTCTGAGCGATCGCAGCCTGATCCCTGCCCTTTTCTGTTAATTCGGTTAAATTGATTCGCTTTGCAAGGCGGCCCTTCTGCTCAAGTCTGCTATTCTCTAACTGCATTGGTTGCTTTAAGGTGCATGAACCAAAGTTTTAGATGTTCTCCACTCACTGCTAAGGCTCAAATCGCAGAGTGGGTGGACGTTAAGGCTTTATTATCTAACTGTAAAATCAAAAACTTCCAATAACTGGGAACGTTAGAATAAGTTCTCAATTCCGCACCCATGCTGCAATCCAGTCAACTCCCAGCGCAGATGCAACCAGAAGACCTGTTTCGACGGTTTATAGAGCAAGCCCCGGTGGCGATCGCTCTCTTTGACCAGAATCTACGCTACCAAGGACTCAGCCAGCGCTGGGTTGATGAATTTGGACTGGGCAGCATTTCAGAAATTATCGGTCAGTATTGCTATGACGTTTTACCCAATATTTCAACGCGCTGGCGAGAAGTGCATCAACAAAGTTTAGCAGGCGCGATCGTAGAAAGCGAAGTCGAACAACTACACTTTCCTAACGGCGAAACCAAATGGATGCAATGGCAAGTAAAACCCTATCGAGATCAACAAGATAATATCTCAGGCATCATCATGTATGCAGAAGTGATCTCACAGTGCATTCGCTTAGATAATTCTGAAAGTCACTCGATGGAATGGAAAACGCTAGAAGAAAATCTAGAAAATCACCAGCAGCGATCGATGATTGCACAGCTAGAACATGAGATCGCAGAACGCAAACGCACAGAAGCAGAACTACATGCTTTATTTGCGGCAATGACGGATGTGATCTTTGTTTTAGACGCTGAAGGACGTTATCTCAAGATCGCTCCGACAAATCCCGATTTACTTTACCAGCCTTCTGATCGGGTCATCGGCAAAACCATGCACGAAATTTTACCCCTAGAAGAAGCGACTCGATCGGTCAACTGCATTCAACAAGCGCTCAAGACTCAACGGGCTGTCAGTTTGGAGTATAGTCTCTCGATCGACGGAAAGCTGCTCTGGTTTGATGCGACCGTTTCTCCGATGCTCGACAACACCGTAATTTGGGTGGCTCACGATGTCACCGATCGCAAACAAGCTGACAGAGCACTACAACTGATGCAGTTTTCGATCGATGGGGCAGCCGATCCGATTTTTTGGATCAAGTCAGATGCTCGGTTTTTTTATGCCAATCAAGCTGCCACCCAAGTCTTGGGCTATTCGCTTTCAGAGTTTATGGCTCTGTCAGTGCTGGATATCGATGTGGATTTTCCTGCCGAAGCCTGGAGCGCCCACTGGCAAACTCTCAAGCAGCAAGGTGGAATGGTTGCAGAATCACGGACTCGCACCAAAGCAGGAGCCATTATCCCGATCGAGTTTGCGATCAACTACCTCGAATTTGACGGCGAAGAATATAGCTTTGTGTATGTGCGCGACATCAGCAATCGCAAGCAAGCCGAAGCAGAACTTCGAGAATTTGCCGATCGCCAATCGCTGCTCAATCGCATTGCCAATCAGATTCGCCACTCGTTAGAACTGGATGTCGTTCTTGAGACTGCGCTCCAGGCCATTCACCAACTGCTAGAAGTCGATTACTGTTTTTTTGCGTGGCATATTCCTGACTCAGAATCGCCTATGTGGGAAGTGATCAAAGAAGCAAAGGGAGCAGATTTGCCCAGTGTGATTGGTTGTTATGCAGCGAGTCTCGTCGGTTTGGAGGCAAGACAGCTCCTCGATCAAGAAATTTTGCAAACGGATAACGTGGCGGATCTAGCAGAGTCAGCCTATCAAAAATTTTTGGAGTCGATCGACTCCAAATCTTCGATTTTATTAACTGTGGAAACAAGCCTCGATCGCATTGGTCTGATTGCCTGCGACCATCGACAACAGCTTCACCCCTGGACACCGAGCGAAGTGGAACTGTTGAGAGCCGTCACGGCCCAGGTGGCCATTGCGATCGACCAGGCCGAACTCTACAAACAAAGCCTCGCCGCCGCCCAAACTGCCCAAGACCAGACCCAACAGCTTGAAGAAACGCTGCAATCGCTGCAAAAAGCTCAGATTCACCTCGTCCAGAGCGAAAAAATGTCTAGCCTGGGGCAAATGGTGGCGGGCGTTGCTCACGAAATTAACAATCCGGTGAGCTTTATCTATGGCAACGTGATCCATATTCGCCAGTACGCCGAAGATCTACTCGATTTGTTAGCGCTCTATCAAAGCCACTATCCGCAGCCAAATTCAGACATTCAAGCCAAAGCTGACGACATTGATCTTGTGTTTTTGCGCGAAGATTTGCCCAAACTGCTCAACTCGATGCAAGTGGGCACCGATCGCATTCGAGACATTGTGCGATCGCTGAGAATTTTTTCTCGACTGGATGAAGCTGACTGCAAAGTGGTAGACCTCCACGAAGGCATCGACAGTACGCTGATGATTTTGCAAAATCGCCTTCGCCCCTCGCCCGATCGCCCCTCGATTGAGATTGTCAAAGCCTATGGTGAGTTGCCGCTAGTGCAATGCTACGCCGGACAGCTAAACCAGGTCTTCATGAATATTTTGACGAATGCGATCGATGCTCTCGAAGAAGCGGGAGAGTTGGTCAAAGGTCAAACGCCGACCCAGAAAGCAATGACAATTCGGATTCAAACTGAACGAGTAGGCGACCCCTTGCGGGTAACTCAAAGCGACCCCTTGCGGGTAACTCAAAGAGATCGCGTCAAGATTCGCATTCACAACACCGGATCGAGCATTCCCGAAGCGATTCAACAACGCTTATTTGACGCTTTTTTTACCACCAAACCTGTCGGACAAGGGACGGGGCTAGGCCTCTCCATCAGCTATCAAATCGTCACCGAAAAGCATGGCGGCCGTCTGGAATGTCGCTCTTCTCCAAAGTTTGGTACAGAATTTACGATCGAGATTCCCATCTCTCAAGGTCAAGATTAGCGAGAGTTTGAGGAAATTTGAGCAGAGCGAGTTTTCAAGTTTTGGCTTTTAGCTTTCTGGCTAACGTCTCCCGTCCAATGTCTTTAGTCTAAGAATGCCTTTGGTCTAAGAATGTCTTTAGTCTAAGAATGAGCTAGATTGGCTAAGACGTAGGCTTTATTTTAATTTCAGCCCATGCGCTATAACGATCATCGCTGGTTTCGGCCGACTGCTCAATCAGATGCAGAAATCTTAGAGGTTTATCGCACCACCCATCAGTTTTACGAGGAAGCGCACTATCGAGAAGACCACGATCGCTACTGTGAATGGTATCAAGCGATCGCCCTTCAAAATCAGCAAGCGCTTGAGAAGATGCGCGGTGACATAAATCTATTTGGTTGGTTTTGCAAAAAGTAGGCTAAATCGCTTCTAGCTCAAAGTCTTGTAGATGTACCTTGAGCTTGGGGCCAAACTTCACCAAAATTGGGAAATTAGCACTGACCAGGCGGCCCTGCCACTCTTTGACGATTGCCACCACTTCCCCTTCTTGCCCCTTTAGCTCAAACGGCTGACTTCGATGTTCTGGATGGTGATAAATGACAACGGACTCCACAACCCGAACACGAGTTCCTACTTCCATAATCCTTAGTGTTTCCTTGTCGAGAGCGTTCACCACAATCAGTCCAACCCAAAATCTTTTCTACAATCTTTTCATCTTTGCATAAGAGCGTCCCTCTTCCTCATTGTTTGAGAAAACTCCTGAGCGGCAGCCGTTCTCTAAGCTGATTAAAGCGCTGATTAAAGCCAACCGGATCGACAGAATACCAGACTCCTAGCCCCAATGCACTGGTGAGCAACAGCATCATAAAGATTCTCAAAGGCAACAGAGGCAGCGATTTGCGGCGAGTTGGGGCGATCGCTTCGGGCACGACCGCTTCGGGCAACACCGCCGGGATGATCGCAGGCTCAATAACAGATTCTTTGCGGGGCAGTTCGGGTAAGGGCGCAGACACCTGACAGTAGGTGAGCACGATCGAAGTGTTGTCATGCCCATTGCGATCGTTGGCCAACGCCAACCACGACTGAACGGCCGACTCTAGCGACCCTTTTTCTCGAAGAATCAAGTCTGCATAATCTCTCCAAGACTGCTCCACCAGGTCATGATCGCTCAAGCCATCCGAACAGAGCAGCAGCAGACCTTCTTCTTCCAAAACAAAGCGCTGCACGGCAGGATGGAGAAACTGACTGTCTCGTGTCCCCAAGGCCTGAGTCAACGCCCCCGAATCAGGACGCTTGAGCACATCGCGCTGCAAAGCTCGCCCAAACTTGACTTCTCGCGTCACCACATCATCATCCACTGTTAACTGATGACAATACTGCTGCGTGATCCAATACGCCCGACTATCGCCCACATTGACTAAGTAAACTTCGTGAGCATTGCTGGCGATCATCCCTTCTGGCAGTCTCACCCGCTGGGGCACCTGAAGCGTCATGACGAGCGTGGTTCCCATGCGACGGCGAGCTTCTCGATCTTGAGCATCATTTTGAGCCGCGATCACATTATTGACCACGCGCACAATCGCCGCCAGTTGGTCAGCGACGAGTTCTGGAGCAATCAGATCGGGCTGTTCGGCAATCTCGGTCAGCAGCGCCTTGATTTGTAATTGCAGCGACTGGACGGCTAACTGACTGGCCACTTCTCCGCCTTCATGGCCGCCGATGCCATCACAGACGATCGTCAAACGTGGGGTCAAATCGTCATGGGGCTGAGTGCGAGCTTGAATGGTCAGGGGATAGCAGGTGTCTTCATTGTGCGATCGCTGGGGGCCACTTTCTGTCGCGCCAAAGACTTGTAATCTCAGGGGCAGCCGCGCCGATTGTTCGAGTAAAAGCTGGTTGAGTTGGGCTGACACTTCAGATAGCGTCGCGCCGTCCTGCATGGTGTCGCAGATTGATTTGAGGGAGTCGGCGATCGCAGGTTTGGCATCGGGCACCCAGATTTGCCAACATTGACCCAGATTGTTGAGCGAAGGATGGGCAAAAGAAGCCGTGACGTGGGTGGGATCGTCTTGATCTTGAATCAGCTCTTTAAGCCGAATTCGCCAGCCTTCGACGCGCAGATTGTCGGGAGACAGCAGGCTCGACGCGACCTCCAACTCTGATAAAGGAGTCCAAAGCTGTAGAATCTGCCACAGCCAGTAGACCTGACGGACGGCGCTCGTTTGCTGCCAGACTTGAGCGATCGCCACTTGCAGTTGACCAGAAGCGTCGATCGGCGCATTTTCTAACAGCAGAATGTCTTCTGACTCGTCTTGATAAAACCCATACACTTCGGGCACATGCAGCCGCTGCGGGTAGAGTTGTAGATAAGGAAGCGCCTCGTCAGGCAGCATATCGGGAACGTGGGGATCGATTTCGGGGCGGGTGTCTCGCCAGATTTGAGGGGCAATAATCTGATAGCGATCGTTCTCTAGCGAAGTGCCCACAGTTTTTTGTGCGGCGGTGGCTCCGACGGCCCAGAGATAGCGATGCTCTGATGATTGCAAACTGCTCATGCCCTTAGAAAGCGCGATTGTGTGGTGTGTCATTTTTTTTGCGTTCTTTGCCGTTTGTCTCTGCATCACGAATGCCTTACGACAAATGACCCCAACTGTGAAGGGTTACGGAATCGAGGGAAACCTGATTGAAGATCAACTTAGGTCACTTGCTTGAGCGATTGAATGGTTAATTCTACCTCTCAATTGCCTTCTAAAAATCTCATTTAATATACAGCGTTATTTTGGTAGAAGGGTTTGAATTTCTGCTCTACCGCTTGATACTCTTTGACCCAAAATTTGACCCAAAACTGATATGCCACTAAGTCCGATCGCGGTTTGGTTCTTGATAGGGGTTACCCTGATTCTGGTCGAGTTCTTTTTGCCGACAGCGTTTATTGCCTTTGTGATGGGGGTGAGTGCGCTGATTGTGGCGGCCCTTTCGACCGTTTTGTCGCTTAATTTGCAGATTGCGCTTTGGGTCGTGCTGTCGATCGCGCTGGTGCTAATTTCTCGTCGATTTGTCAGTCGTCGTGCCGCACTTAAGTTAGATGCAACTGAGGCGCAGGCTTTGACGGAGATTCTACCTGGTGAGACGGGACGGGTACTCTATGAAGGCAATTCCTGGAATGCTCGTTGTGAAATGGAGGCGACGATCGCTCCCAATCAGCGTGTGTATGTGGTGGGGAGAAAGGGAACGACGTTAATTGTGATGCCGGATTTGATTCATTAGGAGACTACTTGTATGTGGGGTTGGTTTATTGCTTTGGTGGTTGGCGGCGGTGCCATTTCGAGCGTCAAGATTGTTCAACAGGGAAATGAGGCGCTGGTCGAACGGTTGGGCAGCTACGATCGCAAGCTGTCTCACGGTCTGAGTTTTGTGATTCCGGGACTCGATCGCATTGCCTTTCAGGAAACGATTCGGGAAAAGGTGCTTGACATTCCGCCGCAGCCTTGTATCACGCGCGATAACGTCTCGATCACCGTCGATGCGGTTGTCTATTGGAAGATTGTAGACATCGAGAAAGCCTATTACAAAGTGCAAGATCTGAATGCGGCTGTGGTCAATCTGGTGCTGACGCAGATTCGAGCCGAGATGGGGCAAATTGAACTGGATGAGACCTTTACGGCGCGATCGCAGATCAACGAAATTCTCTTACGCGATCTGGATGTGGCGACCGATCCCTGGGGTGTGAAGGTGACGCGGGTTGAGTTGCGAGACATTATTCCGTCGAATGCGGTGCAAGAATCAATGGAATTGCAGATGTCAGCAGAACGGCGCAAACGAGCCTCAATTTTGACTTCGGAAGGCGAACGAGAATCAGCCGTCAACTCAGCGCGAGGCAAAGCAGAAGCTCAAATTTTGGATGCGGAAGCTCGTCAAAAAGCCGTCATTCTCGCTGCGGAAGCTGAACGGCAGAGCATTGTTCTCAAAGCGCAAGCCGAACGGCAACAACAAGTTCTCAAAGCTCAGGCGACGGCCGAAGCGATTCAAATTGTCACGCAGGCCTTGAAGACGGATTCTCGTGCAGCCGAAGCGGGTAAAGTGTTGCTGGCGTTGGGCTATCTGGATATGGGAGCGATCGTCGGTAAGAGTGACAGCAGCAAGGTAATGTTTATGGATCCGCGTAGCATTCCTGCCACGTTGCAGGGCATGTTGTCAATGACGGAGGACGGAAACGGTAAAGCTTAACGGTTAAGGTACGGAAGTTTCTAACGAAGGCACACTAGTGGGAAGGGCGAAAACGAGATCTGGACAATGATTCAGCTTTAGCCTGAGTCGCAAGCCCATCCTGTTGCAGCTAAAACCGCCAGAATACTCTTATGCCTTCGTTAGACACACCCTCGAAAATGCTAGAAGCATTCAACCGACCGTAGCCCAAATTGGACGACGCGCTATGAAACTTTCTTCTCTCAGAAATTTGCCTCAAGAGTCGGTTTCTCACAATCTAGAAATCGTCAAACAGGTGATGCTGCGATCGTCCACGATTCCCCATTTAACTAACTTTTCTCAAGCGCGATTTGCCCCAGGACAACAGACGATCGCTCATGCTCATGCCGATATGTGGGAAACGTATCTCGTCGAGGCGGGGGAAGGCGTGATGCGAATTGATGGAGCAGAGGTTAAGCTGACGATCGGCACCTGCGTCTCTGTTGAACCCGGAGAAGTTCACGAAGTCATCAACACAGGCACGACAGAACTGGTGCTGACCTATTTTGGGATACAGGTTTGAGAAATGACAAGACTCAAGAGATTTTGCACAATTTATACCTGCTAATTGCGTTTAGAACCGCTTCGTCAACGAACAATTCAACGACGGTTTCAGCTATTATTCTTCCGACAATTAATCGTAGGCAACTAAACACTTGAACGAGGGGTGGATCAGTCAAAACTCTGACCACAACGAAGCAGCAAAAAGATAGAAGATTTGCGACGAAAGAGTCCTCTCGTCAAGGACTCCCTGAGCTACAAAATATGGACACAACTGGACTCGAACCAGTGACCCCCACGATGTCAACGTGGTGCTCTAACCAACTGAGCTATGCGTCCAGACCGAATGAAATACTAACATACGTGACCTGTCGATCGCAAACAAATTCTTGATCGCGCTCACCCCGCAAATATCTTTTGACAAACTGAGTGAAGAATTCTAAATAGTTGAATAATTCAGCCTTATGGTTGGTTACAGTTCATTACAGGGCATTACGAGAGCGATCGCTCCGTGATAGCTTCATGAAGGTTCATCAAGAAGTGCAGCGTTAGAGTAAGGAGAACACCTTGGAATCACGTTCACAGCAGACCCCCCACCCTGCCCTGCGGGAAGACTTTAGTGAGTATGTCGCCCATCTTCAGCTTCACATGGCGCTACAAGCTCGCAATCTGGTGCCCCGTTTGACCAAAGCGGCCGACAGTCGAGAGCAAATGCTCCACCACACTCAGGCTACGATCGAAAAGCAAATTTCTCGCCAAGTTTTTTAGGACAATCGCCATTTTGTGAGTGCAATTGGTGAGTGCGATCGGGAGTCAAACCGGAGAAACCTTTTTTCCAAATTGGCTCCCATTTTGATGGAAATTTTTCTAAACGGCTGACTACAATCGAGAGGCACGCTACGATCTGTTAACCTACTTGAGAGCCTATTAGAGAAAGCCATGATGGATGCTGAAACAATCAAAGAGCGCATTAAACTCATCGAAGCCAAGCGCGAATCTCTAGTTCGTCTACTAGAACAGCCTGATCTTGGCACCCTTCGCATTGATGTAAACCAGGCTTTAGAAGAAATGGACGACTTGATTGACGAGTTTAAGCGTACCTTTCCTCAAGCCAGTTAGATTTAGGGATGAGGGATGAGGGATGAGGGATGAAAAAGCTATCAGAGTTTTGGGATGCATTCTTTGCAAATTTGACTTCTCACTCCTCACTCCTCACTCACCTTGAGTTGCAGATAAACTAGGACGATCGTGACTCCCAATAAAATTGTGGCGGCGGCGGCGGCGTACCCAAAGTCAAATTGGGAAAACGCTTGATCGTAAATGTAATAAACCAGCAGATTGGTTGAGTTGAGCGGGCCGCCTCCCGTGATGACATAGACCTGCTCAAAACTGCGAAGTGTGAAAATGGCCGTCGTCACAGCCGCAAAAATCAGCGTCGGACGCAATTCCGGCAGTGTGACGTACCAAAACTTTTGCCAACTCCCCGCCCCGTCTAACTCAGCCGCTTCATATCGATTGAGGGGGATGGTCTGAAGTCCCGCCAAAAAGACTACGAGATTAAAGCCAAGCTGCTTCCAAATACTCAGCAAAATCAAAACGGGCATGGCCCAAACGGTGTCCTGTAGCCAGGGAATCGGTGCAATATTCACCACACTTAACCACTCGTTAACGGGGCCATCCGTTTGAAATAGCCAGCGAAACCCCAGACCGACCGCCACCAGAGACGTGATAGATGGAATAAAGTAAGCAGCCCGCAGCAAGCCTTGTAGAGCGATCGTTCGATCTAACAAGACTGCCAACCCCAACGGAATCACCAACCCAGGAATCACAGTCGCCACCGTAAAGTAAACCGTATTCCAAACCACCTGCCAAAAATCAGGACTGACCATCAGCCGCCAATAGTTTTTTAATCCGACCCAATGCACGCCTGCCCTCGTAAAGCTTCCGGCTGTAAAGCTGAGATAGCAGAGGTAAGCGATCGGATACAGCACAAACACACTCAAGAGAATCAGTGCCGGGGCCAAAAAGATCCAGGCGGCGATCGTGTCATTATCCAACCAAGATTGTTGAGAAGAACGGGAAGGTGCCATAGAGGAGACGGTTCCAAACAAGTAAAAACATTGTAGAGAATACGGGTTGGAAATTCTGGAAATGGAGTTTGAGTCTTGAATGTATACAGAAATTACCTTCTGACTTGATTATGAACGATCGTCGCTTACCCATTAAATTCGCTGTGTTGATTGGATTGATGGCGACGGCTGCGCTTTCTTCGAGTAACTCACAAGGAGTCGCCCAGATAGCCAAACCGTCTCCTGACAAATCTTCTCGGCTGAGTGCAGTCAATCAGCAACTTGTGGGAGAGTGGCGAGGTAAAGAACCGGGTGTCCGTTCTAACTCACTGATTACCCTGATTTTTGCACCCGACGGAACGCTAATTGCATCCTTTATGAAGGGACAGGAAATGGTTGCGCTGCGATCGCGCTATGAATTAAACACTCAGACTCAACCGATGCAGATGCGGTGGTTGTTGGGAGAAATGTCTAAATCCTCCACAATCTTTGAGTTTGCGCCCGATGGACGCTTGCGGCTGGAGCGATTTCAAGATGCGAAGACCCCCCAAAAATTTGAAGTCGATACCCTGATGCAAAAGATATCAGATTCGACAACATTCAAACCCGATGCTCAAGCGATTAAACAAGTTGCAGGTCAATCAGGAGAGCCAGAAGCGAGACGCTATCTCGATCTCTTAACCCAAGCACAACAGGCTTATCATTTTGAGACTAGAAAGTTTGCTACGTCGATCGCTCAACTCGACCTGGATCTCAAATTAGAAACCGCAGACTATCGCTATCAAATCGTGAGTCAGGGAGATGCAGCCAAACAAATTAGAATCGTGGGCCGCGCCAAGCGACCAGATCTAAAAAGCTTTACAGGCGCAGTTTTCTCTGTTTCTGAAGTCGCAACTTTGCCCGGAGGCTATCTGTCAAGCTTAGTTTGTCAAACCATCGGGCCGTCTGAACTAACACCTGCGATGCCAAAATCGCCGTCCTTTCCGTTTGCAGAAGTTCGGTGTCCTTCGGGATCTGAGAGTGCAAGAAACGAACCCTCAAAAAATTAGCCATGTCTTCTGCTACTTGTCAGGCATTCGTAGGCTTAGAATGATGTGACCTATTGGGCTTCATATCTTAACTCAGCCTAGGAAGTTGTCTCGCAGTATGATTGTGTCAGATGTGTGAAAAGCGGGATTAATTTAGGTCAGAGTTGTAAGTTCTATGGATAATTCCCGATCTGAATATGGGCGGAGCGGATCTCGATCCTACGATGAGTGTCCGGTGCCTATTTCCCCCGAAACTTTTGCTAACACTTTTGCAGAACTTGCAGATGCACGGGGATTAGATGTGGTTTCGCGAGCGTTACGCACTCGTGGAGTTAGCATTACCCTTGAAGAGTACGATAATTGGGACGGTGGGATATGGACATGGCTAATCACAGTGTCTCTATCTCCACGACATTGGGCTGCGTTCAATGGCACAGAAGAACGAACCACAGTAGAGAAAGAGCTTGCTGAACTCGCCAATGCTATTGTAGTCAGTGATGCTCATAATTTTATAGTTCGGCTTTCAGCAATAGCTGTTTCAGCATCCAAGGGAGTAACAAATCAAGGGCGTGTACACTCTTCTAATATAGCGACAATTGAGCATGAAGGATTGCTATTTAGATCCCAGCCAGAGATCCTGCTATTCGTTGCTCTACGCGATACAGGGTTGCCAGTAATGCCATTACCCGTCATAACATCCAATCAACCCCGCTTTAAGCGGATTGAACCTGATTTCGTTGTCATTTGTCGGGGCATGACGTTTGTAGTAGAGGTGGACGGCGATCGTTGGCACCATGAATCTCCAGCCGCAGCACAAGAACGCTTACGTCACTTGGAAGATGAGGGTGTAAGAATTATTCGTGTATCTGCTGAGAACTGCAAATCGATCAATTCTGCTAAGGAAACTGCAAAGGAAATCCTATCAAGGATTGAACGAATATTGAAGAGTCGCTAGCCTAATAATCAAACTACACTGTCTCTTTGATGAATTTGATAACTCGATCGCATGACTTCTAATCTCATTTCACCTGACACCTTGCCTGATCCTCAACCTGTGCCACCTGTCAAACTAGGAGTGATGGCATCGGGCAGCGGCAGTAATTTTGAAGCGATCGCTCAGGCGATTTGTGATCAGCAGCTTAACGCCCAAATTCAAGTTGTGATCTATAACAATCCGGGGGCAAAGGTTGTCGATCGCGCGACTCGATATGGTGTTCCCGCTGTGTTACTCAATCATCGAGAATTTGACAGTCGTGAAGAATTGGATAGAGCGATCGTGCAAACCCTCAAACAGTTTGATGTGGAGTGGGTGATCATGGCAGGCTGGATGCGAATTGTCACCCCGGTTTTGATTACGGCGTATCGCGATCGCATTTTGAATATTCATCCCAGTTTGCTCCCTAGCTTTAAAGGCAACCATGCGATCGAGCAGGCTTTAGAGGCGGGGGTGAAGATCACAGGCTGTACGGTTCATGTCGTCGTGCCAGAAGTGGATAGTGGCGAGATTATTATGCAGGCGGCCGTCCCGATCTTGTCAGACGACACACTTGAAACGCTACAAAATCGGATTCATGTCCAGGAGCATCATATCTTTCCGAGAGCGATCGCGCTGGCTACTCGTTCTTCCAGCCATCCTTAGTCCAGCGGCGTAATCCTATGTCATGTGCCATTCCTCGCAAGGCGAGTCACAGAGCTTCTCGCTATCTCTCTTAGGGAAGATGCTCACCCTGTTTGAGTGCGGCATTATGAACACAGATTGAGAAGCTCATCGTCTAACACAAGGGCAGTCCAAACCGGGTAGGGACTGCTTTTTTATTGGAATTTATTTTGTGAATAAAGTGTTCTGACAATCACTAATTGGATTTAGGGGCTGCCCGGATTAGTAACCGTAGCGAAGCACTTTGTCGGATTTACACGCCTTTAGCGCTTGACAGCATGGCGGGTGGCGGGGTTCATCCAGCGTTCGAGGTAGCTAAACCCTTGGGAAGAGAGCAACGTCAGCACTAGATAGACGAGAGCCACGATCGCATACAGTTCAAAGGGTCGATAGTTCTCAGCGACAATCAGTTGACCTTCACGAAACAGTTCTTCAAAGCCGATCACCGCGACGAGACTGGTGTCTTTGAGCAAGGTGATAAACTCATTGCCCAACGGAGGCAACATGCGACGAAACGCTTGCGGAAAGATAATATAGCGAAGCGTCTGAACGGAATCGAGACCCAAAGATTCGGCGGCTTCGGATTGACCCGTTTCAATCGACTGAATGCCAGCGCGAACGATTTCACCAATGTAAGCCGAACTGTTGAAACTCAGCGCAATGACCGCCGCGACAAACCGATCGAACGTAAAATTTAATCCCAACGTCTGCACTAATGCTGGAATGCCGAAATAGATCATAAAAATCTGCACTAACAGCGGCGTACCGCGAAAGAAATCAATGTAAGCTCTCGCCGCCCAACGCAACGGACGAATTCGAGACAATCGCGCAATCCCAATCAGCGAGCCGCCAATCAGCCCCAAAAGCACCGAAAAAGCAGCCAGTTGTAAGGTGACTAATGCACCTTTAAGAAGAACAGGTAAAGCCGTGAGAATCACAGTCCAAGATCCCGGTCGTGCTGTGGTAGGAGCCGCCTCGATCGACACAGGTAGCTGAGGAGGCTGAGTGCCAAACCATTTGCGATAGAGGCGATCGTAGGTGCCGTTTTCTAAAATGGTGGTTAGCCCTTGATTGATTCGGGCCAGATTGGGCGAGTTGCGGGGCGTGGGAATGCCGTAAAATTCCTCGGTTAATAGCTGATCCGAGACGCTAAGACCTTGCAGGTTGCCGCCTTTGACTGCGTAGGCGATGATTGGCGAATCGTGAATTACTGCGTCTACATTGCCATTTTTCAATTCTTGCAGGGCTGCCACTGCCGCGTTGAAGGTGCGAATTTTGGCATTGGGGATGCGCTTTGCGGTTTCTGCGCCCGTCGTGCCAATCTGGACAGCGACCTCTTTGCCCTGAAGATCATCGAGGCTTTTGGCGTTTAGTTTGCCTGTTTGAGTGGCGATCGCTAACCCTGCTTTAAAGTAAGGTCGAGAAAAATCAACGGCCTGCGATCGAGCCGCCGTAATCGTCATCGCCCCCACCGCCGCATCCACCGTATTGGACTGAAGGGCTGGAATGATGCCGTCAAAGGCAATGCTCTGAAACCGCACGTTAAATCCGGCTGCCTGCCCCACCGCCCGAATCAAATCAATGTCAAACCCCTGAATCTCACCGCTGGGCGATCGAAACTCAAATGGCGCATAAACTGGCTCAACCGCAACCGTTAGCGTATCCTGTTGACTAGAAGCTTTTTGAACATCGGTGAAAAAGAACAGCAAACAAATCACCGTAAGCAAAACCGATCGTATCCATCTGGTTGCTCGAAATTGATTCATGACAAAAGATCTGCACTGGAGGGGAGATGGGATATACCGTCTTCTTCTATAAATGAAGGATTCAATTCAATTCCAAATCCGTCTCTAGTCCAATATTCCTCTTTAGTTCAATATTCCTCGCTGACATAGGCTATGAAAAATTCTCATGTGATTCAATTTGACCAGGTTGAGAAAAGTTTTGGAGCGGCCAAAGTTTTGCAGGGGATTAGTGGATATGTCGATCGCGGTGAAGTGCTCTCGGTGATTGGCTCGTCGGGATGTGGAAAAAGCACGCTGTTGCGCTGTCTCAATCGGTTAGAAACGATCGACGCGGGAGAGATTTGGGTAAATGGAATGGATTTGTCGCAGCCTAATTTGAGTCGAAGACAGTTGAGAGAAGTGCGATCGCAAGTGGGAATGGTCTTTCAGCAGTTCAATCTATTTCCCCATTTGAGTGTATTAGAGAATCTGATCCTGGCTCCTCAACAAGTGCTAAACAAATCCAATGCCGAAAGTCAAGAAAAAGGGCGATATTACTTATCTCAAGTAGGCTTGTCTGACAAAGCAGACGCATACCCCGAACAACTCTCAGGCGGACAACGACAACGGGTCGCGATCGCTCGGAGCCTCTGTATGGAACCTAAAGCCATTTTGTTTGATGAACCCACCAGTGCCCTCGATCCAGAACTCGTCGGCGAAGTGTTGGAAGTGATGCAAAAGCTGGCTGAGAATGGGATGACGATGGTGGTAGTGACCCATGAGATTCAATTTGCGCGGGAAGTGGCTAGTCGGGTAATGTTTCTCGATCGCGGGCGTGTGGCCGAAGAAGGAATCGCTCGTGAGGTATTGACTAATCCTAAAAGTGAGCGGCTTCACACCTTTTTGAGTCGAATGCGACAGTCCGCAATTGCCTGAAATTGAATCTGACTGGCGGTTAAAACCGCGTCTAGGAGAACGAAGTCTGCCTTCGCAGACTAGAGAATAGGAAAATAATTTAACCCGCGAAAGTGGGTTTTGTTCTCCTAGCTGCGGTTTTAACCGCCAAGTTTATTCAATTCACAATCCTTGCGTTTATTTAATTTTCTTAGCGTTGCGACGGCGAAAAGAGGTGTATCCGATCGTCGCGGCTCCAATTAAAAGCGCCAGGGTAGAAACAGGTTCGGGGACAGGTTCCGCTTGGTCAATCGGGTTCAACAAAAATCCTTGTTCTTGGCCATTGCGATAACCGATTCCTACAATTTGTCCCTGGTTATTAATTTTCTGTGCAGAAGTGAGTTTCCACTCTGAGTTATTGATCACCTGATTGAGATCAATTAAAGTGTTGTCTTGCCAGAGAACGGCCCGTCGATCGCCGTCTGGTGTATATGACAATCCGACAATCTGTTCTGTGTTGTTAATACTATACGCGAGACTGGTCACTTTACCGTTGTAGCCATCTTCACCCACGCCACCTAAAGTTGCTAAATCAAGGGCGATCGGATTCTCCAGAGGATTCTTCCAAACTAGAGCATGAAGGGGCGCTTGATGGTCTCGATCGACTGCTCCAAATCCAACTACCTGCCCCAAGTTATTCATCCCTGACAGTTGAGTTGATTTAGAAAAACAGCCCGTTGAGATCGAAAAACAATAGCCCGGAGCATCCAAATAGCGTGTGTTGGTGCCATCTGACATCAATCCTCGACCGGGGCCACTGCGACCTCTCGTGATCGTATAGCCAATCATCTTCCCATTGTCATTTATGGATGCGATGCGATGTCCTGGGAAGACATTTTGGCGTTCTCCTTGCGGCTGTTGCACATATCCTGATGCGCCGCCCTGAAAGTCTTGATAGTCGAGATTAAAGCCGATTTGTCCCTGGTTGTTGATGGTGGTGGCGATCGTTTTTACACAAAAGTCCTGACAAATCGACGACCCAACAATTCCTAAATCGCTAACCGTTTGACCATCAGAGCGAAAGGCTTGACTATAAATTTGAGTAGCCTCTGACTTAAACCCTTCTCCGACCAGAATGCCTTGATTGTTGATGGCTCTGGTCACCAAGGGACTATCTTGTGCGCCTGGTAGCGTCTTCAAATCGGTGAGTGTGCCGTTGTTCCAGAGGTAATGCTGCCCGACAACTTGCCCGCGATCGTTCAAATCAGATGGCAAAAAAGGTAGGTCAGACACCGAATACAAAGTAGCCGCTTTAACCAAATCGACACTGGTTAGCAGCGCGATCGTCGTTCCAATAGTAGTTAGCAACCCGAATGATTGTAAAGTCATAATTACACACCTGTAGGGCTTTAGACTCGCACTAAGACTGATAGCATCGAATCTCCTAAAGGTCAGATCTCTAAATTACAAGAAAGGCAAAAGGCATGAGCCTAGAGAGGCGTTGTAGAAACAGACAGAAACATTTTTCTGATGGGCAGCGTCGAGAGTGAATGATCAAAAGAACAGCACGACAAAGATTCTGAGTCTCGATACTTTTTGAAGAATCAGGAATTCACGTAGCCACCTTTGTTTTACTTAGTGCGACTCATCCACAATTCATGACTTACAATCGAACTTTTTACTATGCGCTATCTGATTGTTTTGACCCTGTTAGGGCTACCTTTTTTCGTCAGTCCGATCGCGACTGCTCAGACTAATGAGTCATTAACCAACAATCCCGCCCTGGATGCAAAATTCAAGGAAATTGAGGGACTCAGCAAAGCAAAAAATCTAGCGCGTCAAGCAGCAGAAGCAGCGAACGGCGGTCTCGAAGTCTATCGATCGGAGTATTCGATGCATGGGGCTGCGGCTCGATCGCCCTTTCGGGATCAAGGAGATGCCTGGGTGTTTACCTTCAAAGGCGGTGTCCCCGGAGAAGCGCCCAATATTGAAAGTGAAGTCCAGGTGAATAAGACAGACTTTACGACTACGATCGTCTACAACGGTGCCGTTCGCTAGTCAAATCGACTGTAGGGGGAGTCTTCGGTCTCAAAAGTACAGACGGAGGCACGACCCCTACTAGTTCAACGTCAGTTTGATGAACGCTTCGCTTCGCTTTTAGATCCAGGAAAGCCCCCTAAATCCCCCACCAGTGAGGGACTTTGAACCAGAATCCCTCTCTTAAAGTCCCCCAAAATTGGCAGCTTGGGGGGCAGAAAGGGTGAATAACAAAGCGAAAAAACTCTCATCGAATTCACGTTAATTCAAAACTAACCCATTAGCCATTATCCGCCTTTTGTCGCTGGCGAGTGAGAATGCTCATCACTTCTCCAAATGAGGGCGCAGGGAGTAGAGGACTCCAGTCTGTAGCATTCGCAAATCGTCGAACGTGGAGATTTTGAATCGTCTCTGTTACACCGTCTGAGGAACCGATAATTAACACCCGCAGAATTTCAAACTCATCAGAGTGAGGAATCGCAACGTCAGGTAAAAGATCCTGAAGCGGAATGCGAAGCGAAGTAATCGTGAAACGGGGAATGGAATCGGGAAGGAAACGGCGCTGAATCAATTCTAGAAATGCGTAGGCGAAATCGCACAGCCAAAAGCCAGCGTTCAAAAGGCGCTCTGCCATGATGAGTACTCCAATTTTAAGTTTCCGAAGAAACCCAAAAAACTAGCCGCCCCGACGGTCATAACAAGTCAGAGCGGCCAAAGGAGTGTTAGAATCCTCCATTAGCCCTCCGGACTGGTATCCGCAGTCTCGTGGGTTAGCTGCCCTTGGTTGGTTCCAAGCAACTTTGGGCGGCGACAGACTAGATTTTTTGGGCGATCAGACAGCCTTCCCGTAACGAAAAGATGTCCTTGATTTGAGAGAATATCTGGAATTTCGATTCTCGTCAAGTAGATAGTTCAGTTTGGTGATTGATGTTGGTTTGATGAGAGTTTTTCGCTTCGTTGCTGGGTGCTTCTGCCCCCCAACCCCCAATAATTTTGCTACCGTGTACACACAAATCCGGAGTCGCTTCGTTTCAGTCGCCTTCAGCCCCCTAAATCCCCCAATCTGGGGGACTTTGATAAAGAGAGACTGCGATCGTTCAAAGTCCCCCAATTTTGGGGATTTAGGGGGCGAAGGATCTCGGCAATGACGGATCGATCAACTTGTGTGTAAACGGTAGATAATTTTGGGGGACTTTAAGAGAGGATTTGCGGTTCAAAATCACTCACCCGTGGGAGATTTAGGGGACTGTTTAAGTTTGCAGCCGAAAGGAAATCCCTCATGATTTTCGGGTTTGGCTGACGTAATTTTGGTCTTGTGTCAGGTCGTGTTCGTTGACCCAGAGGGCTTTATTTCCGTCAAAAATTCGGCATAGATAGAACGCTTCATCGTGAACCACTGGCTCGATTTTGACCACCTTCCAGCCGTGATCCCCGCGATAAGAAACGGTGTCACCCAGACAAATCGTTTGAGCTTGTTGAAGCTGAGGCGGACGAGCCAGCAGCGCATCACAACGATTCCACACCTCGATCGCACTCCTTTGTAACCAGGGCATGACTCGATCGACCCAAAGCGCCAACAGCAATGTCGCGATCGTCATCACCGGAAGAGACCAGTAGTACCGCTCCAGATGATTGTCAACAACAAGATTGAGCGTACGATCGACGACAAAGTTGTGAATCAAAAAATAACTGTAGCTGTGCAATCCCAACCATACCAGGAGCGATTCAATTCGTAGACGTTGAGATAGCGCTCGGAAGATCACCATACAACAGAGGGTCAACCCGATCGAGATCAGAAAATCATCAAAAATCCAACCAAATTTATAAAACTGAGCAATAAATCCAAAAATGTAAATCGGAATGCCAACGAGTAAAGCTTTTTGAGCGCGCCAGAAGATCATTCCTTTGCCTTGGAGAGAGGCTTTCGCGATCGCCATCCCCATCACAAAAGTACCGAGTTTGGCAATAAAAGGTAAAAAAGGTTGCCATCCCGCCGGGGTATCGATCACCACATAAGTCGGATGACCACCAAAAACATAAACTGCGAACGCTCTATAAACAAACGTAATTACCAGGCTGATTATAACTAGATTACGGGTGCCCCATCGCTGCGAGAGATGCCATAGAAACGGGAAGATAAACGCAAAACTCAAAATCAACGGAACGAACCACCACGGCCCATTCGTCGGCAACAACAAATCGCCACCATAGTCAAATAGCAGCGGAAACGTCATCCCCGCAAACGTGTGCCATGCGTCAGGAGCATAACTTTGGGTGAGTTGAGCGATCGCCCACAAAATCGGATACGCCAGCCAAGCAACTGTCCAAAATGGTAAAAGAATTCTCAGAAACCGCTTCTTGAGAAAGCTTTTGATCTCCAGTGGTTTTCCCTTTAACGACAGCACCAAACTAAACCCACTCACCAGCACAAACACATCCACAAACTGAAAGCAAAACCAAACGGGCAGACTCACGATTTGAGCAAGCCCCTGACCAAGCTGACTGGAGGCAGCCATCATCCGCTGCAAATTATCGAGCAAGCCCGTAGGTTGAGGCGTGTAGCTGTATTCTGTAAAGAGCAATTGGGCGTGATACCACAGGAGTAAAACCGCAGCAAAAATCCGAATGCCTTCTAGCCAGGCAAGTCGCTGAGATGAATTTTTTTGATATGAACTTTTTGAGAGCGAGGAACCATTTTCACGGGACTCAAAGCGATCGCGCTCCGGCTCAAATTTACCACTCCAAACGGTTTTCCAACCCAATCGTTTCCTAAAATCGGTCATTCTAACTTTCCACACAAAACTACGCCTTTAGAGGCTTGATATCAAATTAAAGAGAGCGCTCAGATGTAGTGCTTCAAATAAAAGTTATTAACAAACATCACAGGTTGAATATTTGATTTAAGTACTTAACCATATGCATCTCGTTTTGTTTTAGCCCTGATTAATTAGGACAAAAAAGGAGCGATCGCGCCATCCTTCGTAGGGTCACAATTGAGCTAGAAAAGCGATTACTTCTATGTCATTCGTCATTGTCCTTTATCATTGTCTCATCTGTAAAATTACTGATGCATCTAAGTAGAATTACATAATTTATTCTTAAGGGATTTCCCAAACATCCTGGATTCTACAGTATGGATTGTCTACCTAATCCGGTTCAATCTTGACATTGCTTATTTGGGTTGCTCTCTATGTCGGTCAAACTCACTCATCAGGATCAACGTCTACTCCAACAGCATCGCCTCAAGCGTTTGCGTCAGTTGTTTACCAAAACATTGGGGCTGTGTTCGCTAAAACTCAGTCGAGGAAATCGGCTTTCTATTCATTGTCCAGAACCCTGGATCGTCGATCGCCTCACAGACGATTTAGACCATTTGTTGTACTCAGCCCGGATGGTTGTAGGTGCGAGTTCTCTATCGATTTGCTACGCCGGAGAAGAAGTTTATCGCAAGAAAACGCGCCAGCGAGATAGCTCAATGCCCACAAAGTAAGGGGCAGTTCTTCTACTATGTGAGTAGTCTCCTTTTGGCGGTGTATGACGACGAATTCAATTGAGGTGCCGATCGCGCTGACGATCGCTGGCTCAGATAGTGGCGGTGGGGCAGGCATTCAAGCAGATTTGCGGACGTTTGCTTTTCATCGAGTACATGGCACCTGTGCGCTGACCTGTGTGACAGCTCAAAATACGCTGGGGGTGACTCGCGTGGATGCGCTGCCTGTGGAGTCTGTGGTCGCTCAAATGGAGGCGGTGGTGCAAGATATTGGAGTACAAGCCGCAAAGACCGGAATGCTGCTCAATCAAGAAATCATTGCAGCGGTTTCCCAGCAGATTGGCATTCTCAAGATTCCGAATCTCGTAGTTGATCCCGTGATGGTGTCTCGTACCGGGGCGCAACTGATTGACGATGGGGCGATCGCGACCCTGCGCTCCCAACTGATTACCCAGGCTGCCATTCTCACGCCCAATCGCTACGAGGCTCAGATGCTCAGTGGTTTAGAGATTGCCACCCTCGAAGACATGCAAACCGCAGCGAAACGAATTCATCAACTGGGTGCAAAAGCTGTTTTGGTGAAGGGCGGCGGCATGGCTGGCAAATTGCGCGGTGTAGATGTGTGGTTCGATGGCGATCGCTTCCAAACCCTAACCACTGAATTTGTAGAAACCAAACATACCCACGGCACTGGATGCACCCTAGCGGCGGCGATCACGTCCAATCTTGCATTAGGAAAAGCAGGACTTGAAGCGGTGCGATCGGCAAAAGATTATGTGACGCACGCGCTGAAATACTCGCTCAACATTGGCAAAGGTCAGGGGCCCGTCGGTCACTTCTTCCCGCTGCTGACAAAGGAATAAGGCAATTGTCCATTGGGTAACAGAGCGTTGATTTGGACTAAAAATCCATTAGTTTGAGCGGAATGTGGTCGTGATACGATCGTACGACTTAAAAATTGTTGAACTCATCACAATGGCTAAACAGCCAACCTCTCGTACTGACCAGGATTCACCCTGGAAGCGGATTTTGCAGCAATATTTTCAAGACGCACTAGCGTTCTTCTTTCCTGAAATTGCCAAGTTAATAGACTGGACACAACCGCCAGAGTTTCTCGACAAAGAGTTTGTCAAAATTGCCCCCGATGCCAAGGTTGGTAGACGTTTTGCTGACCAACTAGTCCGGGTGAAACTGATGCGGGGCAAAGTGTTGGTGCTGTTGATTCATGTGGAAGTGCAGGCTGCACCAGAACAGCGATTTGCAGAGCGCATCTTTGTATATTCCTTGCGGATTTTTGACTATTTCCACCAACCTGGCGTGGCGATTCTATGTGATGCCAGCCCGACTTGGCGACCGCAACAGTATGGCTTCTCCCTGCCTGGAACGACCTTAAACTTTGAGTTCAGTGTGGTGAAGCTGCTGGACTACCGTGACCGCATAGCAGAACTAGATGCGAGCCGGAATCCCTTCGCCATTGTGGTTAAGGCCCACTTAAAGCTCCAAGAGACGAAAAGGAATAGCACGACCCGAAAGATGTGGAAGATGCGATTAGTCCGGCAGCTTTACGAGGCGGGGTATAATCAAGAGCAGATCATGCATCTGTTCAACTTTCTGGATTGGGTGTTGGTGTTGCCCAAACATCTGGAAGCAGAATTTTGGACGGAGCTAAAAGCCTACGAGGAGGAACGCCACATGCCATACATCACAAGTGTTGAGCGGATTGGGTACGCGCAGGGACGAAAAGAAGGACGAAAAGAAGGACGAGAAGAAGGACGAGAAGAAGGACGAAAAGAGGCAGCGCAGCTAGCTTTGGAACAACATCGATCGCTAATCATCCGTCAGTTAAATCGAAAAGTCGGCGCTGTTCCCGATGGGGTCATTGAGCGCATGATGTCCTTGTCGATCGCTCAACTCGACTCCCTTGGCGAAGACCTGCTGGATTTTGGGTCGATCGAAGATCTGATCAGTTGGCTAGAAAGTCAGAAATAATAGAAACTGATCCACTGATGGCCAAAAACGTTCTGCCAAACCCGCCTTGGACAATCGGACGAACGGATTAATAGCGATCGCCCAATCGTAACTTAAATCCACACGCACAAATTTCAACGTCTAAATTTTGAGGAGTCTGACGAAAAGGGTTGAGACAGTACATGGTAGAAAACTGATTGGCGCTGATTTGATTAAAACCTTATACAAAATTTTGACCCAGTTCAAAGATTGGATGAAGATTAAGAAAAGCAAAGGTGAACAGTCTCGGTGAAATTGCTAGGATGCGACCACGAAAGCGATCGACGAGTGTGACAGTCTGAAACTTCAGATTTGCGGCACTTTTCTATCACTTTTTCTGATGGCTATTTGAGCAACCAGGGGTGATCAATCTATCAAAAATGATGGCGAAACCATACCCCAAGCAGCAAAATAGCGAAGCCAATTCTCTCCAAAGCTGAGTGATATAATTTCCGCAAGCTATCGAGCTAATTCACCCTAGTTAAAAATAGGAGAAATCCTTGTCACGTCGATACTATTTCACCTCTGAATCTGTTACCGAGGGCCATCCAGATAAAATCTGTGATCAGATCTCTGACACCATTTTGGATGCGCTGCTCGCTCAAGATCCCAAAAGCCGCGTGGCTGCCGAAGTCGTTGTCAACACTGGGTTGGTTCTCATTACGGGTGAGATTACCTCCAGCGCTCAAGTCAACTACATCGAATTAGCCCGCCAAAAGATCGCTGAAATTGGTTATACGGGCGCAGAAAATGGGTTTTCTGCCAACAGTTGCGCCGTGCTGATCGCGCTGGATGAACAATCCGCCGACATCGCTCAAGGGGTCAACACTGCCCAAGAAACTCGCGAAGAATCGAGCCAGGAAGTTCTAGATTCTACTGGCGCAGGCGATCAGGGAATTATGTTTGGTTTTGCGTGTAATGAAACGCCCGAACTGATGCCCTTGCCCATTAGCCTCGCTCACCGCATCTCTCGCAAACTGGCAGCCGTCCGCAAAACGGGTCAACTGTCTTACTTGCGTCCCGATGGCAAAACTCAGGTGACGGTGCTGTATGAAAACGATCGACCCGTCGGCATCGACACAATCTTGATCTCAACGCAACACACGGCAGCGATCGGAGACATTTCCGACGAAGCGGGCGTGCAGGTCAAGATCAAAGAAGACTTATGGACGCTGGTTGTACAGCCCATTTTTAGCGACATCGAAGTGCAGCCTGACGCAAACACACGCTTTTTGGTGAATCCAACGGGCAAGTTTGTGATCGGCGGGCCGCAGGGCGATTCAGGTTTGACCGGACGCAAGATTATCGTCGATACCTACGGCGGTTATTCTCGTCACGGTGGCGGTGCATTTTCGGGCAAAGATCCCACCAAGGTCGATCGCAGTGCGGCGTATGCGGCTCGCTATGTGGCTAAAAACATTGTGGCGGCAGGGCTGGCTGACAAGTGCGAAGTGCAATTAAGCTATGCGATCGGGGTGGCTCGTCCGGTGAGCATCATGATCGAAACCTTTGGCACGGGCAAGGTCAGCGAAGATCAGCTTTTGGCGTTGGTCAATGAGCATTTTGAGCTGCGTCCGGCTGGCATTATCCAGGCTTTTAATCTGCGTGGGTTGCCTGGAGAGCGAGGTGGTCGCTTCTATCAAGAAGTTGCGGCTTATGGTCACTTTGGGCGTACCGATCTAGAGCTTCCCTGGGAGCAGACCGACAAGGCGGCGACGCTAAAATCAGCCCTGGTAGAAGTGGCAGTACGCGGCTAAAGGTCGTCACCTGCTAAAAGTGCCTGAAGTTTTTAGCACTTTACCCCCTGGAGAATCTATCTCTGGGGGTATTTTTGTTGGGTCGTCTTAGTAAGGGAGCCTGTCAGTTTTGCAGGCAGAATAATTTAGACAGTTAATAAGTTATTGAGATAAGCACAGCGGTGAGCCAACACTTGCGGGACATGCTCTGAGTTCCACTGTGCCCCAGAGAGTTTAGTACGCCGATTGATCTGCTTGACGGCTGATTCAACCGCTCCTGAGCCAATTGAACAAATCTGCTCACGTTGGTAGTCCTCATAGTTCACAAGCCGGTGGTGGTGTTTACGCAGATAGGCGCAGAAGTTCGCTGCTTGCTTGCAGTGACAGTATTCAAATAGACCCAAGGTGGTCTTGACATTGCCTTTCCAAAGTAAAGCCCTTGCGGTCTCTAAGCGCCGCCTTGAACCCCCTACTTTCTCTAGATTCTCCATCACATCGAGAATCTCTCGTCGCTGACTGTCAGGAGCCATCGGCTTGATCAAGTTCCAGATGCCATCATGCCCATCCCCCCAAACAAGTCAATGGCGAATTCAAGGGTTGCTGGTGAACCCAATTAACTAGCTGCTGATTGTCTTGAAAACAAGCACCCGTTGCAAACTCATGCAGGCGCACACTTTTGTAGTCCAACCAGCGACATTCCTCTCCGATAGGAGTTCTGACCCGAATCTTACCGCCATCGACACTCAACTCCTCAATCATTTGTTCAGCCTGCGGCAACTCAAAGCTTGGGCGATGCACCAGGCGTTGCTGCGTTTTGGCGGGGACTCGAATCCCCGTGAACAGTTCGATATTTTGTTCGGTGTGCTGGTACGAAACATTGGCACTCACCCGTAAACAGCACATCTCCAGATAGGGACTCAATCGCTGGTGCGAGGCAACCCCTAGCTGTTCCGCTTGCCTACGGCTCAGTCTGAGTTCTCCAAGGATACTTTTAACCGTGCGAGAACGTCCTGGAGTCCTTCTGGTCGTCGTGTTGATAAAAAAATTCCCTCTTCTGGCATGACATGTTTTTGCATCTGTTCGCGCACAGCTTGCTCAATCCCGCCTAACGTTTTCAGTTGTTCCGATGGGGTATCTTCGGACAGAATCTCAGCAATGGCTTGAACATGTTTTTGTAAGGCTTGTTCTTGTTCCGGAGTCATGGGCTTGCTTGTAGATCAACTTCCCTATTTTCGCGAATTGCCTATCCTTTTGCAAAAGTGACATGCTCCCTGACAGTCGTCTCCATCTAAGCCAACGTGAATTCGATGAAATCTTTCGGGCGTTGCTGAATCAGGGGATGAATTGCCCAAAGCGGAGGGAAAGCCAATGTTTAGAGTCCCCAAAAATTGAGAGATTTAGGGGGCGAAAAGATTGACACCTTCCACAAATCCAGCCAATCAGCAACGCTGTTACTAAGTTCGTTCCTCAGAAGGAATCGCCTGCATCAATAGTCCGGACGATTTTTAGGAGAGGGAATCGACAAGAAAGCCATCGATCT
>NZ_JBJPHT010000043.1:0-59691 GCF_052939475.1 Phormidesmis sp. 146-20 | reverse complement strand
GACATTACAATCTGCCCAACGTAACTGGTACTTTATTTAATTGCATATCCCTAAAGTCGTCTGCCTGAAGTCTCGATCGTTTCCTCACACTTGATTTTGGTCGATCGCGCTTCGCAGTTGGGCTTCTAAGCTCTGGCGGCTAAATCCTAACTCTTCTAAAACTCGTACGCCTAAGCCTTGCCCTTCGATCAAAAGTCCCAATAGCAGATGCTCGGTGCCGATGTAGGAATGCCCTAACTGTTTGGCTTGTCGGAGGGCAATTTCTAACGTCTCTTTGGCTCTGGGCGTAAACGGAATTTTGTCAGGAGTGCCTGATCCCCGTCCGATTTGGCGCTCGATCGCGGACTTCACCGTCTCTAGCTGCACTCCCGCAGATCGAAAGACTTCTGCAACCAGTCCTGTGTCGTCGGTCAGCAGTCCCACGAGAATTTGCTCAGTCCCCACATATCGATGTCTTAGTCGTCGCGATTCGGTTTGGGCCAGTAAGATTGCCTGAATCGCCTTTCCGGTAAATCGCTCAAAGCCAGGGAGGTGTAGCCGCAGTTCGCTCAAAAAGTTTTGCACAGGTCGGAAAAAGTTGTCAAACATAGACCCTCGTGGATTGGATGAATTATCTGGTTGGGGTTGAGAAATTTCGGACTGCGAGCAACCGTTGTAGAGAAAGGTCAGCAGGGACGAAACGGTTTCCACATTGGCGGCATATCTGAGAAACTGACGATCGCGCTGCACAGTTACCAAGCCCTCTATCCGCAGCTTCTCTAAATGGTGAGACAGCGTGGAATTGGGGATCTTGAGTTGAGTTTGCAAATCGCCGACAGACACCTTTTCGGGATAGGCCGCCAACAAAAGCCGCATTACATCCAGCCGGGCCTCTGACCCCAGAGCGGCAAAAATATCCGCGTAACTAGCTGAATCGTGATTTTCAGTCATTCTAGAATTATCGAAATAACCTGTATTTCTAGAATAGCCGAAATAAAGAGAGCGTCAAGGAGATTTTCTTAAAGTTCCTCAGAATCGGAGGGCAAAAGCGCCCAACAATGAAGCAAAGAATAGAGCGAATTGGCCGTAAACTTGAGGTCGATCGGTTGCCTGAGAACGCGATCGACCCGCTCAATTTCCCCGGCTCGAATGGAACTGTTTGATCACCATCGTCAAGCCATCACCGCAGCAGAAGCCCCTCTTGCGGATCGAATGCGCCCCCAAACGCTGGATGAATTTGTTGGGCAGACGGCAATCATTGGTCAAGGGCGACTGTTGCGACGGGCGATTCAAGCCGATCAACTGACTTCACTTATCTTCTACGGGCCGCCTGGGACTGGGAAAACCACTCTGGCGCGGATCATCGCCAACACGACCAAAGTACACTTCATCGCTATCAATGCGGTTTTGGCGGGGGTTAAAGAAATTCGAGAAGCCATTTCTACCGCTCAAGAAAAACGCGGCCTCTACAATCAGCGCACCATTCTCTTTGTGGATGAAGTGCATCGGTTTAACAAATCTCAACAAGATGCGCTGTTGCCCTGGGTCGAAAATGGCACCGTGACCTTAATTGGAGCGACGACCGAGAATCCTTATTTTGAAGTCAACAAAGCGCTGGTGAGTCGATCGCGCCTCTTTCAACTCAAGCCATTAAATGAAGACGATCTGCGGCAGGTCATCGCCCAGACCTTAAGGAATGCTGAACGGGGGTACGGCAATTGCACCATTCAACTCGATGCCGATGCCCTGGATCATTTGGTCAATGTCGCCAACGGAGATGCCAGAGCCTTACTCAACGCGATCGAACTCGCCGTCGAAACCACGCCACCCGACGCAAGCGGGACGATTCACATTTCCTTGTCGGTCGCTGAAGAATCGATTCAGCAAAGGGCCGTTCTCTACGACAAAGAAGGCGATGCTCACTTTGATACGATTAGCGCGTTTATCAAAAGTTTGCGTGGGTCAGACCCCGATGCGGCGCTGTACTGGCTGGCTCGAATGGTCTACGCCGGGGAAGATCCGAAGTTTATATTTCGACGAATGCTGATTTTGGCGAGCGAAGATGTGGGACTGGCCGACCCTAACGCGGTGGTGATTGTTCAGGCCTGTGCCGAAACCTTTGATCGCGTCGGAATGCCAGAAGGTCGCTATCCTCTTGCCCAGGCTGCTTTGTATCTGGCAAATGCGCCCAAATCGAATAGCGTCATGGGCTTTTTTGATGCGTTGGCGGCCGTCGAGCGAGAACGAGAATCTGAAGTGCCGCTCCATTTGCGAGATGCCAACCGCGACAAAGAAGGCTTTGGGCATGGGGCAGGCTATTTGTATCCGCACTCGTATCGAGAACACTGGGTTGCTCAACAGTATTTGCCCGGAAGTTTGCAAGGTCAAGTCTTTTATCAACCGAGCGATCGCGGCTTTGAGGCCACTATTCTCACCCAAGTCACTCGCCAACGAGAAGCACAACTCGCCGCTTTAGTAGAAGTCGCTGACACGCCTGAAGGCTTAACGACGAGTCCCACAAATTCCAGTCTCGATCGCTGGCTCCAACGCACGCTCGGTCAAGTTGGTGAAAAATTGGCACGGGTGCGCGATCGAATTTTTGAACTAGCCGCCCCTCAGCGCCATCATTTGATTCTCGATCTGAATGCGGGTAGTGGACTGCTCACCTGGGAAGCCATTCGTCAAGTGCCCGAAGGCGGCGTTTATGCCTGTGTGCAAACTGAGAAGGACTACACCGCCCTAGTTGAACAAGCCCAAACCCTGGATGAGTTGTCGCGTCCGGTGATCGTGCGATCGCTCTCAGACTTAGAAGCCCCTCAAAATCCGCCCCGTTTCGATCGCATTCTCGGCCGCAACGCTTTGCAATCCGCCTCTGACAAAGCGATCGTGCTGACTCAAATTGCCCGACTTTTGCAGCCTCAAGGCGTTCTGGTTCTAGCAGAATCGATTCCACGTCAGGCCCAGCGGCTGTATCGATTATTGAATCCCACCTGGTTAGAGGCTGAGTTGCTTGATCGTCTGGCCCAAGCCGAAGAAGCCATTTACGCAGAGGCCTCTGACCCACGGGTGAACTGGGACACTGACGACTTACAGAGGTGGTTTGAGCAAGCAGAACTTAAGGTAGAAATGCATTTGACCCGATCGCTCACCGAAATTTACTTAACGGCGGACTTGTGCGATCGCTGGTTTGCGACCCATTCAACTCCGCCAACCTACGCCGATCGCCTTTCGCGCTACCTATCTCCCACCGAGATTTCTCAAATCAAAACCTTATTTACTCAAAGGCTGTGTCACCAAACCGTTGCCTGGGAAAGCACTTTAATGTGGAGCCGTGCCCATTTGTAGATTGGTAAAGAAATAGCCAGTACAAGCTCTCTGGTAGAATAAACTACTTTAGTGCATCCGCTTAATCTAGGAAACATTTAAGCCAAATGGTTGAACTTTGTCGATTGAGTACCCTGATTTAAATCACACTAAAACTCAAATCACACTAGAATACTGATCTCAATTACGTTAAGCTCAATCACGTTAAACTCAATCACATTAACGATTCTGATTAAACGATTCTGATCTTGACCCAACTCCACTCAGAGGCACACAGGACAATTTGACGATGACGGGCAAAAAGATTTTGATCGTTGAAGACGAAAGCGTGGTGGCACTCAATATTCAAGTGCGTCTTGAGGCTGCAAATTACTGTGTGGTGGGCGTTGCGGATTCGGATCAGACTGCCATGACGCTGGCGATCGCCACCCAGCCCGATCTAGTTTTGATGGACATCCGACTTAAGGGCGGTCAAAATGGCGTGAGCGTCGCCGAAAAAATTCGCAAACAGTCCGACGTTCCAATCGTTTATCTGACCGCCTACACAGACACTACGATTTTGCAAGAGGCGCAGCAGACAGAGCCGTACGGCTACATTCTCAAACCTTTTGACCCAGCAAATTTGTACAGCACGATCGAGATTGCGCTCAAAAAACATCAAGCTCACCAACAACTTCAAACGCTCAACCACGACTTAGAACAGCGCATTCACCAACAGACACAAGCGCTCAAACAGGTCAGGCAACAGTTAAAAGTAAAAGTCGCTGATCGCCAACACGCCGAAACTGCAACGCTAGAAGCCTCCGCCAAAGAACGAGAACTCAATGACTTGAAATCACGCTTTGTTACCACGGTTTCTCATGAATTTCGCACGCCGCTGTCGATCATGATGACCTCTGCGGAATTGCTAGAGCGAATGGGAAGCGCTTGTCCCGAAGATCGTCGAGTCACCTACCTACAAAAGATTCGAGAAGCGGTGCGATCGATGACGCGGATTTTGAGCGATATGCTCACCCTGGGCAAAGTCAAGTCAGAAAAGCTTGAATTCAATCCGACGTGGATCGAGTTGCGATCGTTTTGTCAAAAAATTATCTCTGATCTGCAATTAAGCGAAACGAGTTCTCCACCGATTCACGTTGAGATTTTGGGCGATCGTACCGAAGGGTTTTGGGACGAAGCGTTGTTGACGCTGATGCTGGTCAATTTGTTAAGCAATGCGGTCAAATATTCACCTGATCGCACGCCTATTTCTCTATCGATTTGCTGTCTGATCGCTTCTGAGCCTGAGTTTGTGATGTTTCGTGTGCAAGATCACGGGATTGGCATTCCTCCCGAAGATTTACCGCGTTTATTTGAGTCCTTTCACCGGGCCCAAAATGTCGATACGATCGCAGGTGCTGGATTAGGACTAGCGATCGTGCAGCAGTGTGTCGAGCGTCATCAAGGTAACATCGTCGTCGAAAGCCAACTGGGACGAGGCACGATCGTCGAGGTGAAACTGCCCAGAGGAGCATTCTAAGGAATGAGAATTAAATCATGTCGAGTCTTAACAGTTGAAATCCACAATCCTAAGTTCGTTCTAGCTCCCTTTTTTGACCAATTGCCAGCCCTGGAACGATCGCACTGTCTTGAGTTGGGGAGATTTTTGGGCGGCTAAGTTGGGGTCGATCCAGGCATAATTGTCCGACTGAAGCGCGTCAGGCTGAGTGAAATTTTTGCCGAGTTTTGGCGTGTAGAAGTTGAGTAACAAAAAAGTTTTGCGACCGTCGCGATCGAGCTTTTCTGGCTGCACGACAAAGCTAACCGAATTGTTTTTTAGAACGGTCAAAACCTCCGATCGCTGCAAAAATTGCTTCAGGTCATGGGCGTAGTCTCCCCACAATCCCGTTCCTGTCAGGGCTGTCAGTCCGAGCCACGAGGCCAACAGCCACCCAGCCAGCCATTGTCGAGACGAGTTTGACAAGTTCGTTTGATGTCGTCTGAGCCAAACGATCGGCAAACTCAGCCACCCCAATCCGACAAAAAGGGTGACGATCGCGCCCAAATACACAACGTCAGACTTGAGACCCGGAATCGTGATCAATCGCGTTAAGACGACAAAACTCGTTCCTAGCAGGACGATCGCCAATCCGCCAATCATTAGATTCAGCCCATTCAATAAACGGTACTGTTTGCCTTTGCGATAGAGATAAACCAACCGATCTAGCGCGATCGCCGCCCACAATCCTACAAACGGCATAAGTTGGAGCGGGTAATAGTGCGTCTTGGTGCCAAACAGCGTCAACTCGACAAACAGCAGCCCAGGAAAGCCGATCAGCAGCAGGCGTGAATGATTGGTTTGCAGCAACCGCCGTAATTCTAAATTCCGAAAGGCAAGAATCAATCCTGCTAAAGCAAAAAACACCCAGGGAAAGCCATTTGCGGGAATATTCCAGACGTAGTAAAACGGGCCGGCTCCCTGGTAAGTCTGACCTTTGAGATGAAAGAGTTTGCCAAACAGTTCGTCGATCGGCAGTCTGCCATACTGAGCGATCGCCAACCCCAACCAGCCAACTACTGGAATCAGTCCCAACACGAGTCCCGCATACAGCCAGGGATTTGTCAGATGTCGATGTCGTCGCTGTTGTCCGATTAGATAAGGGAGAAGCGCGATCGCCGCCGGGACAATCATAAATCCTTTGATCAGGAATCCTAAGCCGAAGGTCGATCCAGCGAGAAGTGACCACAAAGGAGAGTGAGGCGTGAGGCGTGAGGCGTGAGGAGGGGAGAGTGAGGCGTGAGGGGTGAGGCGTGAGGCGTGAGGAGGTTCTGAAGTAGATTGTCTGCTGCTTTCGCTTTCGAGAAGTGCCCAGATACCGATGAGTTCAATACAAACCAGGACTGAATCTTGAGTTGCCAAGCGTCCGTACTGCACCACCAAGGGAATCACGCTGAAAATGGCCGCTCCCAACCAGGCGAGACGGGGACTCAGCAAGTGACAGCCAATTCGATAAGTCAGTAAAACGCTGAGAATATAAGCGATCGCGCTAGGCAATCGAGCCGACCCTTCACTCACGCCAAACAGCATATAACAAACCGCTATCAGCCATTGAATGCCGATGGTGCGATCGAACCCCGGATTGCCACCCCACTGCACCGTCACCCAATCACCCGTCTGCAAAATCGCCCGCGCCTGAGTCGCATAAATCCCCTCATCGTGAGCCATCAAGCTCTGTTGGCCACTTCGGAATAGAACGAGAGGCAGCGCCCAGAGGAGGAGGGTGAGGTAGGGAAGAAGGGATGAGGGGTTGTCTTCGACACGCTTCGCGAGAGGGATGAGGGATGAAGCAGGAAATGAGAGTTTCATACAGGGGCTTGTGTCCGCAAACTCTGATCAGATGACTCTACCTCAAAACTCCCCACACCTCACTCCTTACTCCTCACTCCTTACTTCCCAAAGACGGCACCGAGCGATCGCCCAATATTTTGCGGTTGCATCGAGTCCATTGCTGCGGTGGGTTCGTAGCCACAATGCACCATGCAGTCTGCACATTTGGGGTTGCCGCTGGCTCGACCGTAGTGGCTCCAGTCGGTTTTGTCGATGAGTTCCCGGTAGCTGGAATAGTGACCTTCGTTTAACAAGTAACAGGGCTTTTGCCAGCCTAAAACGCTGTAGCTGGGCATTCCCCAGGGTGTGCATTCGTAGTCTTTTTCGCCTGTAAGAAAGTCTAAAAACAGCGGGTTGGCGTTAAAGTTCCAGTTTTTTTTGCCTGCGGTGTAGGGAGCTAAAATTTCTCGAAACAGGGCGCGCGTCTGATCACGAGTTAGAAAATGCTCCTGGTCGGGGGCCCATTCGTAGCTGTAACCGGGAGAAATCATCATGCCGTCGATGCCCAGCGTCGTCAGATAGTCGAAAAACTCCTGCATTTCCTGGACTTTTGCGCCGTCAAAAATGGTCGTATTCGTCGTCACCCGGAAGCCTCTCGCTTTGGCTGCCTTGATCGCTTTCACCGCCGTATCAAAAATGCCCTTGCGATCGACACACTTATCATGCCATTCGCGCATTCCGTCTAAGTGAACGCTGAACGTTAGATAGGGAGAGGGCTGAAACTTATCGAGACTCTTTTCTAACAAAATGCCGTTGGTGCAGAGATAAACAAATTTTTTGCGATCGACCAGTCCCCGCACGATCTGATCGATTTGGGGATGCAGCAGCGGTTCGCCCCCGGGAATTGCTACCACAGGCGCACCACATTCTTCGACCGCCGCAAAGCACTGTTCTGGGGTCAGATTTTGCTTGAGAATGTCGGTCGGATGCTGAATTTTGCCACACCCTGAGCAAGCCAGATTGCAGCGAAACAAGGGTTCTAACATCAGCGTCAGCGGAAAGTGTTTTTTCCCTTTCAGCCGTTGCATGACCAGATACTTGCCAATCTCGATCGCTTGCTGTAATTGAATCGCCATGATGTTCTCCTCACAAGATAGGGATGAGGGGTTGTCTTCGATGATCTGTTCCCCCTTTGGGGGTAATACGCTTCGCAGAGGGATGAGGGATGAAGCTTTGATTTAAGCCTGGTTCATTTCTCATTTCTGATCTGTGTAACCCCTTGATATAAACCAGTTTACGGCATCCTTTAAGGCGACGGGGATGGGGGTTTGTGGGAGTCCCAGTTCGACGATCGCCTTTCTCGGATCGTAGTACATCGGATGCTGAGACATCTTCACCCCCTCGATCGGGACTGAGGGCGATTTGCCCAACGGTGCAAGCAGGCGTTCATCAATCCAGGCGACGCTGAGGGGAATCCAGATGGGAATCGATCGAGCCGGGGTCGGAATTCCGGTAATTTGACTCAGTTCGTCTAACAGTTGTTTGAGGGTGAGATTTTGGTTGCCGAGAATGTAGCGATCGCCCGTCTTCCCTTTTTGCAAGGCTAATAAATGCCCTTTGGCAACATCCTGGACGTGAATAAAATTCAATCCGGTATCGACGTAGGCAGGCATTTGTCGTCTCAAAAATCGCAGAATAATATCCCCCGTCGGCGTAGGTTTGAGATCCCACGCTCCGATCGGACTGCTTGGATTGACAATTACAATATCCTGTCCGGCTTGAATCGCTTTGATGGCTTCCTGTTCGGCCAGATATTTGGATTTTTTGTAGTACCCGACTAGCTTTTCGACGGGCGACTGATGCGTTTCGTCTACAGGCTGATGATCAGAACCAACCCCGATCGCCGCCACCGAACTCGTATAAACGGTGCGTTCAACTTTTGCCTGACGAGCCGCCGCCAACACATTCCGCGTTCCCAAGACGTTGTTTTGAATGAGACGATCGCGATCCCGTTGCCAGAGAGAATAGTGCGCCGCCACATGGAACACACATTCGCATCCCCGCATTTTTTCATCCAGGTTAGGATCGTTGAGATCTCCTTTAACGATTTCAACATCAAGACCCTGCAAATTATTTAATGGACTCTGATCTCGCACCAGCGATCGGACGGTATGCCCTTCGTCCAACAGCAGTCGGATCAGATTTGCGCCGACAAAGCCCGTTCCACCCGTGACAAACGCTTTCATCTGTGAATTTCTATCTCCAACATACAAAGCCTGCGAGTTTGGAGCAGTCGCACTTTTTAGCTTCTAAAATTCAAGTAGACCCGCTTCAAGATTCGGTTTGAGAGATCACCCGACCTATCCTTCATCACGCATCAGGAGCCTGGATCATGATACATCGTTCTCACCAACTCGCAGTTTTTGGGTTGACGCTAATAGGTGCCGCGATCGCCCATGCAGAAGGGGTTTATGCGCGTCCCTCTGTCGTTTCTGATCTGGGTTCATCCTCTAAAGCCAATCAACTCACCGTCTCAGAACAAACGATCGGAGTCGGCTGGCAAATCATTGCACCCACGAGTGTAGGAACGCTCAGAACCCCAATCAAACAGTGTCAAACGATCGCAAGTGCCACCCCTTCAAACACCTGTGCAAGACTCGTGCGCGATCCCAACCCAACCTCACAACTTCAGCAGAGGTTCAACACGCGGCCCTCTCAGCAGACCGTCAACTTGTTTCCGATCGACCCGCTGCCCGCATCTGTCCGGTTCCTCAATATCACTTCGCCCTAAATAGACGTGAATTCGATGAAATTCCTCGCTGTAGCGATCACTCCAGGCAGCCCCCTAAATCCCCCAAGTTTGGGGGACTTTGAGCCAGAAATCCTGTCCGAAAGTCCCCCAGATTTGGGGGGTTGGGGGGCAGAAGCGTTAAATACCGAAGCGAAAAGACTCTATCGAATTCACGTTAAATAGGTAGCAATTTGTAGCGATTGTCTTGAAAGTCAAGAGGGAGAGCCAACATCTCTCAACACACCCTACGCAATGGTCGGTTTTATTAAATCCACAACCCTCAGATTCTCTCATTGCTCTCAATTAACGTCAGTTCGATGAGAGTGACTCGCTTCGTTGCGATCAGCTTCAGCCCCCTAAATCCCCCAAAATTGGGGGACTTTGACCCAGAGAAAGTTCCAGAGTTCAAAGAAATTATGCTGATTCAAAGTCCCTCAGAATGGGGGATTTAGGGGGCGAATCCCCTGGCAACGAAGCGAAAAAGTTTATCGAACTGACGTTCAATTAGAGCGTCCCGATCGCTGCCGCATCTGTTGCTGTAGACCTAAAGCAGGTTGATAGTTGGGTTGAATTTGAACTGCTTTATCAACCGAGACGATCGCTTCATCAAATCGACGCAGATTCCAGAGTGCAACTCCCCGACTATTCCAGGCTTCGACCAAATCAGGCTTTCTGCGCGTCGCTTGATCAAACGCAGCCAACGCCTCAGCCGGACGATTAAGCTGTAATAGCGCAGTTCCTTTATTGTTCCAGGCTTCTGCTAAATCGGGTTTTAGAGTCGTTGCCCGATCGTAGAGCGCCAATGCCTGCTGATCTTGCTCCTGGCGATCAAGAGAATATCCCTTACTCCACAACGCCTCTGCATAATTAGGATTTAACTTGAGTGCCACATTACAGGCTGCGATCGCCTCTGTAAATTTCTCTAACACGTTCAAGCTATAGCATCTCCCCCAATGTGCTTCTGGAGACTTTGCGTTAAGGGCGATCGCTTGCTTGTAAACGTCTAATGCCTGTGCAAATTGCTTTCGCTCTCGCAACTGATTGGCCTGGGTTAGTAGCGTGGCTGCTTGAGCGATCGGATCGGGAGAAGGTGAAGGCGACACAACCGCACGAGACACCTGGGCGCTAGAGGACGACTGGCTAATGGGTTGAGGAGAAGGCGAGGGCGAGGGCTTGACGAAGACAACCAATCCCCCAAGAACGGCTAACCCGGCGAGAGATAGCATTCGTGTTCTAGGCTCCAGTCGCTTTAGCTGTGTCAGCGTAGACAGCCAGACTGTATTAAGGGCTGTCAAAGGTTCAGAAGGCAAAGGTTCGGGATGAGAAACTTCTACTTCTTGACCAACGGGTTGCTGACGAGGAGACGGCGGGTGATGTGGAATAGTAGCCGCTTGCTTCTCATAGTTGATCGTGGAATCTTGAGTCGGCGGAATTGGAATGGACAAAGAATTTGCGGATGGGATCGCCAACTGCTCGATCGCCACCAGCGCTTCTGCGGCCTGTGTGTACCGGGTACGAAAGTCATAGCGAATCATTTTGTCCAAAACCGCCGCAAACGCTTCACTCACCTGAGTTGCCTGATCTCGCCATTGAATTTCGCTGGTGTATGGGTCATCAACGAGAGATTTGGGTGAAACGCCCGTCAATGCCTGAATTCCCAACATCCCAACGGCGTACACATCGCTACTAAAGCGGGGAGTTCCGGCGAATTGCTCATTGGGCATGTAGCCCGGAGTGCCGATCGCAATCGTCTGGGTTGCGCCTGAATTAGAGTAAGTGAATTGAGTCGTTACTTGCTTGACGGCTCCAAAATCAATTAAGACGATCCGACGATCGTGACGGCGGCGCATTAGATTAGCAGGTTTGATATCGCGGTGAATCACATTCTGCTGATGCACAAAGGTCAAAACGCTGAGAAGATCCCGCAAGAGGGCAATGACCTGAGATTCTGCCCAGGGCTGTCCAGCGATCAACTCTTTTGTCAGAGGCTCCCCCACGACTAGCTCTTGAGCGAGATAAAACTCTTGTTCATGCTCAAAGTGTGCCAGCAGACGAGGAATTTGGTCGTGACTTCCAAGCTGATAGAGCGCTTGAGCTTCTGCATCAAACAATCGTTTAGCTGTTTGCAGGCTTTCTACGTCAGAAAACTGAGGCTGGAGGCGCTTGAGGACACAATGGGGGTTTCCAGGCAGGTGAAGATCGGCCGCGATAAAAGTCTGACCAAAGCCGCCTGCGCCCAACTGCTCAATCAGCTTGTAGCGGCCGCCTAAAAGGGGTTCAGGTGTTTCTGATTGGGAGGAACGAAAGAAGCTCACAGACTTATCTATCCTGCTATTGAGTGCCTTCTTGACTCTTTATTCATTGAGCGGTGGGATCAGGTAGATGCGTTGGAACTTGGCGATCGAACTATACCCTCAAGTCTATAGATGCTGGATCGGGGGTACAAAGTTCCCATAGAGGGATTGACCCATTCTAGATTTACGAAAGTAGTTGTATCAAATGGGGCGGGAACGGATGGTTATGAGCAAACTGTCCATACGCCAGATATTCTAGTTCTTCGGGGGTCGATCGCCGTCCTAGCAGTTGATTGCGATGAGGCTGACGACCAAACCGAGCAAGCACCTCTCGATGTCTACGAGCCTGGGCCGCCGAAAACTCCAACAGCGATTGGTGGTCTGGGGGTGCCTCTTTGACAAGCTCATCTGCAAGCTCGATCGCCCACTCCAAGTGATTGAGATCCTCAGAATGACCCAGCGGCATAAAGAAAAAAGTCTTCTCCCAAGGCGTTTCTAGTGCTGTGTAGTGCCCTAAATGAATGCCGTCGATCGCCAGTTTGCAAGCCTTCGAGTCTTGTGCAAATGCTTGAGCCGTTCCCCGATAGAGCGATCGTGAGAACTGATCCAGAATAAGAATCAGCGCCAATCGCGATCGAGGTTTACCCGCCCAATCGTCCAATTCGCCTCGTGTTGCTCGCTGCATGAGACATGAAAACCGCTCGATGATCTCGCCATCTCCACCGCCCCGAAACCACCAGGCCCACTGACGAACGATCGAGGCTTGATCGCGAGTAAATTCATTGGGAAACCAGAATTGTAAAACTTCTTGTGATCTGTGAGCTTGCTCAAGTGAGTGTTTCTGGATTTCGTTAAGCGTATTGTCAGACATTGATGATCCTCCCTGAGTCACCTGATTGAATATTTGGGCAAAAATTGATTTCAGTCATTGCGATCGTCCGCCAAATTCAATGGCAGTATTTTGTTTGCCAAAGCTGTGCTAATGCCAAGCTCTGATTGTTCAGGTGTAGTTCCTTGTTTTTTCTGGGTGATAGCCTGGTTGATAAATGCTGAAAAAGATCGGGTCTCAAAGAGCAGTGAGTCTTGTTTATTTGGTCTCTGATAGCATGATGCTAAGGTACAGATTTGGCACATTGTCAGTCTCCTCCTGGCGCAGAATGGCGAAAATAACGGTTCAGTCAGGTGTAGATGAGTGAATGGTGAATCAGTGAACAAGCCACCCATCTACACGGCGCAAAACTTTTGCCATGACGCACTAGTGCTTCTGAGCAATGTAATAGTCATTTATAAAGTCATGGTCGAGTTGCTTAATTTCTACCTTGGCGAATCCTGCTTCTGTGAGCATCTCTAGTGCCTTTTCTTTCCCCCACATTGTGCCTAGTCCCATGCCACCTGTTGCTAGAGAAACCGTCATGCAGTGCAGACAAGAGATGGTATAGAGCCAGGGTGCAGCTAGATGATCGAGATTGTCATGAACTTGACTAGCAGCCCGAATATCCTGCATCAAATAAATTCCGCCAGAGCGTAACGCCTGATGAATGCCACGCAACACGCGATCGGGGTGTGCCTGATCATGAACGGCATCAAAGGTACAAATCAAGTCGTACCGTTCTACTTCGTCCAGGTTTGCCGCATCTTTAACTTGAAACTGAGTATTGATTAACCCGCGATCATGGGCTTCGGACTGGGCGATCGCGATCGCTTCTTCAGAAAAGTCATACCCCGCAAAGCGACTGTTCGGAAATTGCTGGGCCATCGCATTGATCGCACGACCACTCCCACAACCGACATCCAGAACATTAATCCCCTTTTCTAAAGCGGCTGTTAAACCGGGAACCATCGGGAGAATTGCTTCTTGTAAAGCCGTAACTACGGTCTGCCCGCTATCTTCTGCCATCACTTCATGGAAGCGCTTGTAAGCAGAGTAGGGAACGCCCCCGCCCTTGTAGAAGCAGTCAATTACCTGATCTTCAACCGTTGCCATCAATGGAACAAATTGAGCCGCGACAGCCATGTTATTGGGATTGGCAGATCGCGTCAAGAATGCAGCGTGTTCGGCAGGCAAGGAGTAAGCGCTTGCGATCGGGTCGTAGTCCACAAAACGCCCTGTCACCATCGAAGCTAACCATTCCCGCACATATCGCTCGTTTAATCCGGCGGCATCGGCAATTTGTTGACTTGTGGCAGGTGGCAGATTAGCCAACGTATCAAACAATCCAGTACGGTGCCCGATCGAGGTCATGATAGCGATCGCACCACTATTTAAGATGTCTAGCATTCGTCCAGCGAACGCTTCTGATTTTTCTTGATTAAAGTCTGCTGAGTTGAGAGTTTGCATGATTGTCATCCTGATGACGTTAGGGTTGTTTTCAGACACTCCTTTAAGCTGGAGTTTTCTAAGCAAGTTGGTAGGTCTGAGTCTGTAGGTTCCCACCCTGTGAAAGGTGTATTCAGACCAATAGAAAGCAGGCATTACAGATCGTGACAGGACGATAATTGGAGTAAAAATTTCGTGGCTCTAGTCATGGACTTAAAGACTGCTCTATGCATTGCTTCTGATTACACGTTCATTGAGTGTGTTTTATGCGGGTGGGGCGTGAGGAAAGTGAACTCAACTCAAAACTCCCTAGAATCTCCGGGCAGACGGTGGCAAAATAGTCTGTACTCATTTTCGTTAGTTGAGAAACTTTATGACGATTTCTCCCACGCTACAAAACGCCCTTGCGCTCGGTCGTGCCCTCAAGATTATCAGTGGCTTAAATAACTTTGATGCCGATCGCGTCGCTGCTGTTGTGAGAGCGGCCGATCGCGGAGGTGCTACGTTTGTCGATATTGCTGCTGATCCTGATCTGGTGCGGATGGCTAAACAGCTTACAAACCTGCCCATCTGCGTTTCTGCGGTCGATCCTGATTTGTTGGTCATCGCTGTAAATGCGGGAGCCGACCTGATCGAAATCGGTAACTTTGATAGCTTTTATGCCCAAGGTCGTCGATTTGAAGCCGAAGAAGTGTTGGCATTAACTCAGAAGACTCGTGCATTGTTGCCGACGATCGCCCTTTCGGTCACCGTGCCTCACAGTTTGCCGCTCGATCAACAAGTCCACCTCGCTGAGGCCCTGGTCAAAGCCGGAGCCGACATCATCCAAACCGAAGGCGGCACCAGCAGCGAACCGACCCACTCTGGCGTATTGGGACTGATCGAGAAAGCCGCTCCTACGTTGGCCGCTGCCTATGAGATTTCTCGCGCGGTGGCGGTTCCTGTCCTTTGTGCATCTGGATTGTCGAGTGTGACGGCTCCCTTGGCGATCGCTGCGGGTGCTGCTGGCGTGGGGGTCGGATCTGCGGTCAACAAACTCGATAGCGAAGTGGCAATGATTGCTGTCGTTCGTAGTCTAGTCGAGGCGCTGGCAGTCAGCCAAATCAGCGTTAGATAGCGATACGTCCGAAAGATTGGGATCGTCGATCGCGTGAATTTGATGAAATCACTCCGGTCATAGATTCAGAAATGCCCCCAAATTCTCCACCAGTGAGGGACTTTGAACAAGAGATTTTGTCTGAAAGTTTCCCAAGTTGGGGGGTTGGGGGGCAGAAGCCATAAACGCCCCAGCCAAAAAAACTTATCGAATCCACGCTAAATCCAGTGGTTGACAACTGCTTGATAAAGCGCCTGGTAGCGAGTCTTTGCCTTTAGTTTTGAGAGAACGTTGTTCATATGAAATTTGATCGTACTCTCGCTGATGTGCAGTTCTTGAGCAATCTCTCGATCGCGCATCCCCTGAGCTAACCTGGTCATAATTTCTTGCTCACGATCGGATAGTCCTTGAGTTTCTGGCTGCTCGCCTCCCCAGGTTTTTCCTTGAAGAACGGACTCGATTGCTTCGCGTAGCTGCCCCGGACTGATCGACAAATCAAGCGTTGCTTTCACATCTTGAGGGGTTGGTTGACCAGAAGCAATCCATAAAACACAGTTGGCGGAATGAATCTGTTCTAAATCATCGGTTAGTAACGGAATCGCTGAGTCAGAAGAAGTTGAAACGCTTAATCCAGCTAAATAAGACAACTGAGTGAATGCTAATTGTAAAACCGACGATCGACACTGAATTCGTATTCGTGAACCCAGCACACAGTTGGGATAAGGCAGCATCAACAAAACTTGAATTGCTTTTTGACTAACTGTTTGAATGCTGAGAGTTCCGCCCAGACAGGATGCTACAAACAGCAGTTCGTCAAACGCAAATACCATTTCTGGCGATCGCTCTCCCGAAATCATCGCCTCTAATGAAATACGATCGTCTCCATAGGTCAGCCGACAATAAATGCACTGCTTTTGTCCGAGAAGCTCAGTCGCTCTGAGAAACAGATTAATCAACGGGGTTGTCAGCGATCGCTCAGTCCCCACCAGCATCAGACGGGTCGTTTGCAGCAGATCAGACAACTGCTCAGACAGCGGCGCACCAGTAGAGGATTGGGGAATTTGCTGTTTTTGTTGTTGATACAGAAGCGCATTCTCTAAGGCAACCGTCACCGTCGTACATAGCCCCTGCAAAACTTCTAGAAATTCGGGCTGCATCATCTGCTGACTAAAGACCGCCAACACGCCGACCACCTTGCCGTTTGCCGCCAGCGGATAGCCCGCAAATCCCCGAATTTTGTGCGCGATCGCCCACTCCCGATCCTTGACCCAGGTTTCTTCGGCTAGCTGATTACTCAAAAAAGGAATGCAGTGCTGTGCGATTTTGCCCACTTTGAAGGCCCCCATCGGCACCCTGGCAAAGGCTCCATCCAGCCGCGTATACACCCCCGAAGAAGCGACCAGTCTGAGCATGGTGCGATCGGGTTCCACAATCCAAATCCGCGCAAACGCACAGCCAAACTTTTCGACTAGCCCCTCGGTGACTTGACGAGCGATCGTTTCAGGTTCCAAACAGCCACTCAGACTTTGAGCAATCTCATTGCCCTGCTGTAGCTCAAACAAAAGCCGGGCCGAATCCAAAAATCCAGAATTTAGCTCAGACACGGGGATTGTCTTGTGGGATCGTCATAGTGTATTCAGGCGCAGTTTGTGAATTAATGTTGTACTCTCCATTACAAGAAGAAGAATTCTGGCAATTTCTAAAAAAGAATTTACAGACAGCCTTTCTCTATCAAGTCGTCATGAAGACCCATATTCTCATTCTCCCTGCTTCTTAATGTGAATTCGATGAGAGTTTTTCCGCTCCGTTGTTCACAGCTTTTGCCCCCCAACCCCCCAATTTTGGGGGACTTTCAGAGAGGAATTCTGTTCAAAGTCCCTCACCCGTGGGGGATTTAGGGGGCGTTCCTAGATCTAAAAGCGAAGCGAAGCGTTCATCGAACTGACGTTACTTAGAAAGGGGCAAAAAAATTGAACAGCGAAGCGAAAAAACTTCACCAACTTAACATTTTTTACTTACCGCTTCTGGTGGATTCGGAGGCACAGTCTAGAGATGCCCCTTAATTCCCCTTCAACAGCGACGTTGATCAGAAAGTTGCACATTGCCTACTAATTCAATTCACTATCTTAATCACCTTGCACGATCCGATACTCGATCGCTTTCTTTACCTTCTCAAGTGGTAATCCCATTTCTTGGCTAATTTGTCTCTCGATTTGGGCAGGCTGCGTCGTCAAAAATTCATACTCCAGCACCTTCAATTTTGAATGAGTCGTTTGCACCCTGACCCTGGAAATGCCTCGACTGGGAGCGATCGTCGCCTGCATCGATAACACCTTGATTCTCGCCTCTTGAGAATTAACTGACAGAGCCTTGTCGAGTCCCGAAGAGCGGCTCACCACCCAATCCATAATCAATCCACTTCCTGACCAGGCCAACAAACCCAGCACAGGCAACAAGAGCCAAAATTCTAGCCCCAAAGACCGAAACACTTTGAACCACGAGTAGCGAGGCATGAAATCACCACGAAAGTCCGATGAATAATGGGGCAGTGCTATAGGATGGGAAAAACAAATCTGCAAGCGGCATGTTGATCTTACTCGCTGAAGACGACCCGGCACAATTGGAACCCCTCCGCACGGCCCTGTCAAAAGTCGGTCACGCGGTCGATGCGGTCGAAGATGGAGAAACGGCGCAATGGCTGATTTCTGACCGCAATTATGACTTGCTGATATTAGATTGGATGTTGCCCAAAGTGAGTGGTCTCGATCTCTGTCGCCATTATCGTCGAGTCGGCAAAACTGCTCCCGTCTTGATGTTGACAGCCAAAGACACAACCTCCGACAAAGTAGCAGGACTGGACGCAGGAGCCGATGATTATCTGGTGAAGCCGATCGATGTGATCGAGTTGTTAGCCAGAGTTCGGGCACTGGGACGACGATCGCCGCTCTGGAAAGGAGACACCTTGAGCTTAGGAGAGTTGCAGCTTCATTTGACCAATCTAACGATCGAGCGTCACGCTCTCACAACTCAGCTATCCGGGCGCGAATTTCAGCTTATGGAATATCTAATGCGTCACCCTCGCCAGGTGTTGTCTCACGAACAGATCGAGCAGGCGCTTTGGGGATGGGGCAGTCAGCCAGAAAGTAATGCTGTGACGACGCTCGTCCGCAGACTTCGGCAACGATTGCAGGCGGTGGGCGCAAAAGATTGGCTAGAAACGGTGTATGGGGTAGGCTACCGTCTGAGTGATGATTAGCTAAAACGAAATAAGCTTTGTCTTAAAGTTCCCTAGAGGTGGGAGGCAGACGCTTGACCACGCAGCGGAAAGACTTTGTTGAATTTACGCTAAAACGAAGGGGGCAGTCAGATCAAAAAATCAATTCTCAACTCAATTACTTGAAGTCACACATTTTTGATGTTCGATCGCAGTCGCCGAAATCTTGCTTATTGGTTTGCTTTCTCAATGGGGAGCATTCTGATTGTCTTTGCGGGGGTGGGCTATTCTCTGGCCGTGAAGGAGCAGCTTAAGGCGTTTGATGGGTCGCTGTATAAAAGAAGTCAGGCGATCGCGGATCAACTGCTTGGTGCGTCAGACCCAATCCCTCCAGAAATGCCGCTGTGGGAAGACAAACCCAAGCTCAATCCAGATTTGCTTTACATTCGATTTTATGACCCAACAGGGCGGCTAATACGAGCTTTGGGCGATCGAGGAACTGGGCAACTAGACACGACAGCGGGATATCAAACGCTGCAACGGTGGAAATATCGTAATGGGTCATTCACCAAACCAGAATGGCTCCGACAAATTACGATCCCGGTACGGCGCAACAAACAGCCGATCGGGTATCTGCAAGTAGCCGCCTCGCTGACTCCGCTGCGTCAAAGTTTGAATGAGGCGCGATTTTTTTTGATGTTGGGCGTGCCGATGACGTTGGGTGTAATTGGGTTAACAGGCTGGTTTTTGGGTGGATTGGCCATGCAGCCGACACGACGATCGTATGAACAATTACAGCGTTTTACCGCCGATGCCTCTCATGAATTACGCGCCCCGGTTGCGGCAGTGTTAAGTAATGCTCAAGTCGGATTGATGCCGCCCGAAGATTCGCAAGAACAACACTTGAGGTTACAGAATATTGTCGAGATTGCGAAATCGATGAGTACGCTGATTGGCAACTTGTTATTTCTCTCGCGCAATGAAGGACAATTAAATCCGACAACGCTACAGACAATTGATCTAGTTGAAATGGTGCGATCGCTGATTCCAACTTATACAACGCAAGCAGACACCCAACAACTCACGTTCACAACACAGCTTCCTGATCAGCCAATTTTGCTCAAAGCTGACGCAGAACTGCTCAAACAAGCCGTCGTCAATCTGCTCAACAATGCCTTCAAATATACGCCTGCTGGGGGCACGATTCAGCTACGAGTTTTGGCTCCATCGAGTCGGGCGATCGTTCAGGTTGAAGACAGCGGCATTGGCATTCCGGTTGAAGATTTGCCTCATGTGTTTGAGCGATTTTATCGAGTGGATATGGCGCGATCGCGGCAGACGGGAGGATTTGGATTGGGGTTAGCGATCGCACAACAAATCGTCCAGGCGCACCGAGGTCAAATCACCGCTACTAGCACTCCGGGCAAAGGTTCGACCTTTCAGATTGAGTTGCCGCTACGATCGCCCTTGAGAACTGCCAAGCCAGCGATCGATCTTTCTTAAGGAACGCGAGTTTATTAACCTGAAATTCTCTAAATATGCCTAGTCAGCTAATTTTGGCTTCGTTTCAATGGGTTGCAGCCCCCCAAATCCCCCAAATTTGGGAGACTTTGAAGCTCGAACCCGTTTTGCAATTCCAGAATTTTTTTGGTCTCAAAGTCCCCCAGAATGGGGGATTTAGGGGGCGAAGTCGCTTGGCAATAAACGATCTTATTTAATTCACGATCCTAAATCGCTCTTTCTTAAGGTCAAGAGTTCTTGTTTAGAGTCGTCCCTGATAGAGGCTTTAGGATTAAAAAACGCGAGGCGAACAATTTCATCAAATTCAGCTTCTCTTAGAATTGGAGACATACGGAATTTTACATTCATCTCAAACAACTCATTTGGGTGCTGCCAGTCTCAGGGCCTCTACTACAGGGTTTACTCAGTGTGACATTTCTTTGTCATATTCATTCGCCACACTAAAGAAAGCAAGAAATTAAGTTAATCGTTGGTGGACGGCTTTCTTGGCTGGTGAGGAGGACATTTTTTACAGGCTCGACATCCCTTCTTTTCTGGAACTCAACAATGGCTGCTAATCTTTTACAAAAATCGATCGTTTCGCTCTCTCTCGTTTCAGTCGGCGCAATGACAGCCGTTTTGGGGTCACACCTCGCCCCAACCAATGCCGGACAATCTCAGCCACTAGTCGCTCAACTTCCGGCAATTCCGGGAAATGACACCAATTTCATCTCAAATGCGGTGGATAAGACCGGGCCGGCTGTCGTTCGGATTAATTCTTCGCGCACGGCGCGCAGTCGATCGGCTCAAGGGCGACAGTCTCGTGGCACTGGATCAGGCTTCATCATCAAATCGGATGGACTGATTATGACTAACGCCCACGTAGTCGATGGGGCAACCAGCGTAACGGTGACGCTTAGAGACGGACGTGAGTTTGCGGGGCGCGTTTTGGGAGAAGACCGACTGACGGATGTGGCCGTGGTCAAAATCCAAGCAAACAATCTGCCAACCGTTGGGCTGGGCAACTCAGATCAACTCAAACCAGGAGAATGGGCGATCGCTATCGGTAATCCACTCGGACTCGACAACACCGTGACGGCTGGCATCATCAGTGGGACGGGGCGATCAAGCAGCGAAATTGGATCTCCCGATCGGCGAGTCAGCTTTATTCAGACCGATGCGGCGATCAATCCGGGCAACTCAGGCGGCCCCTTGTTAAATCAGCGCGGTGAAGTGATTGGCATGAATACGGCAATTATCGGTGGCGCTCAAGGGTTGGGGTTTGCCATTCCGATCAATCGCGCTCAACAAATTGCAAACCAACTGATTGCCAAAGGTGGCGTTGACCATCCTTATTTGGGCGTTCAGATGACGGATCTCAGCCCTGCTAATCGAGATGAGTTAAACCGCAATCCTGAGTTAGGAATCAGAGTGCAAGTCGATCGCGGAGTATTAATCGTCGATGTCGCCCAAAACTCTCCTGCTGCCAGAGCCGGACTCAGAAAAGGAGATGTGATTTTGGCCGTCAATGGTCAATCGGTCAAAGCGTCTAACGAGGTGCAGCAAGCGGTTGAGAGAAGTACGATCGGGTCTGATTTGGCGGTGGAGGTCAATCGGTCAGGTCAAACTGTAAAGCTTGCAGTCAAGCCCGGTGCATATCCTATCAGCGAACGTTAATTAATTAGAGATTGGGAATGGATCATGAGCAGCATCAGGAGCAATGATCCATTTTCCATTTCTAAAAAACGCTCTCAAGAACTTCACTCGATTAAAAACTTGAACGCATTTAATACAGATTCTAAATCGCAAGCCTAACGAAATTCCCTCCTCCCTCCTCCCTCCTCCCTCCTCCCTCCTCCCCTTCTAAACCTGACTTGAGAGAGAGGAAACCTCAAGCCGTCAAGTCACCATTAGAGATAGTCGAGACTTCTAGCGATCGCCACAACTGGTATTTCAAACCGTTGAATTTTTGCGGAACCTCATATCAAAAAAATGGACTTGATCAGGAAAATTAGAAATGAACAGAAAAGTTCTAGCCGCCCTCGCGTTTATCGTTGTTGGATTTTTTATCTCGATCGGCTACTCCGCAGTGGCTCAAACCCCTCGTATCACGCCCGCTCCCAATGCTCAAGCTAACTCCCTCGATCGCCAATTTGTTTTAGACGCGGGTCAAGCTGGATTGGGCAACATCATGCTGGGACAACTGGCCTTGCAGCGATCGAACAACCCCAACGTCAGAAACTTTGCCCAAGCTGAAATCAACGAGCAAACTCAAGTAAAAGCTGACCTGCAACGTATCGCCCCCAAACTGAGAATTTCACTGCCAACGGCACCCGGCCCCAAACAACAAGCCATCATGGATCGGATGAAGCCCCTTTCTGGAGTGCAGTTCGATCGGGCTTATCTGGATGAAGGCGGCGTGAATGCTCACTTAGAGAATGCTGCGATTTTTCAACGTGAGGCTGCTTTTGGTCAAAATCCCGATCTGATTGGATTAGCTAACAAAGGCTTGCCCCTGATCAATCAGCACTTCACAACTGCCAGCAGTTTGACCAATTACAGATTTGCTCAGGTGCCCCGACGCTACAACGATTCCAGTCGTCCCGGTGCCTCTGTACCCCAACAACCCGCAACGGCGCAGTAGCCATCTTGAATAATGCGAATTCGATGAAATCTCTCGCTGCGGTTGTCATTTGGGCAGCCCCCTAAATCCCCTACGAGTGAGGGACTTTGAACCGAAAATCCTCTCTTAAAGTCTCCCAGAATTGGGGGGTTGGGGCAGAAGCACTAAGTAACGCAGCGAAAAACCGTTGTCGAATTGTCGTTAATTTAGATAAAAAGAGGGGGCGAAATGATGCCCTGTCACACGCCCCTTTCGATTATTTGCTTGTCCTCGCCTGTTCTCGTCTCAAGTGTGGAAGGGGACAACCACGAGAGGAAGCAAAACCAAAAGCAGCCATAGCCACGATTTCTTGAAGTGACCCGCAAAGGATTGCCCTTCGATCGACCAGTCTGACTCGTCTAACAAAGCATCAATTCGTTCCTCAAGTCGATTTCTCACCACAGCACTGCTAAAAGAAGCACACAAATCTTCGGGCTGAATCTGAGGCGCGCTGACTACAGAAAGTAACGCCTCCGCCAACAGCAGATTATCCACGGTTTGGGCGGCCCAGCGATCGGCTCTCAGTTCGCGTAAGATCAGAAGTTCTTGCCAGAGCGCTTCGGTTTGGGGCAGCCAGGTTGTGAGCCGACGTAGCCAACCGAGCCAAAAAAACCAGAAGGTATCGCGGTAGTAAAAATGCCCCTGCTCATGGACAAAGACGACTGCTAAATGCTCATTATCCAGCGAAGTTAGTAATCCGTTGCTTACGACTAACTCTGGTTGCCAAAATCCAACTTGAGCGACAAAGGGCGTAGGGTTGTCGATCAATCGAGCCGTTCTCCCAGACACTTCGACCAGGGGACACTGACGAATTTTTTGAAGCGATCGCCGCCCTTCAATCAGCAAACGGATGCCCAGAATGATCGCCAAACTCAAAAAACCGATCGCCAATCCATAACTGCCCCAGCCTTCCCACCAGCGCACCATCTGACCGCGTGGCCCCATACAGAGAATGGCGATCGCCGTCGTCAAGAGCAGCAGTGGCGAAAAGAGAAATAGTCCCAGGATGCGATTCCAGCGAGTCGTCGGTTGAGCATTTAAGCTGATATAACGAACGCCAAACGCCGCACTCAGCGCAGACAACAGCAAGATCAAGTGCATGATTTTCCCTCCCTGGCTCGACGAGCGGCTTGTAGTTTTTGGGCGATCGCTTCTAGCTGTTCGACGCTGGCTTGATCGAGACTATCGGCAAACGCAGCGACCACATCAGGGTTTCCGACCGCCAAAAACTGGTTTAACTGTTCATAAGCTTGCAGCGCATTCGCCTCACCTTGTGAAATGAGCGGTCGCCACGAAAAGCTGCGATTTTGTTTATCACAAGCCAGCCAACCCTTTTTGGTCAGCCGATTGAGTACCGTGGTGACAGAGGTGTAAGCTAACTCGCGATCGGGGTCAGTGAGAATGCGATCGTGAACCTCTTTGACAGTGACGCTGCCCAATTCCCAGATGATTTGCAGAATTTCTGCCTCTAAGGGGCCCAGCGAAAGCTGCTTGGGACGATGGTTGGGTAAAGAAACCATTTCACTCCAAATGTGCGGCGTTCTCGGTTTATTTTATAGCAGTTCTTAGTCGAGTTATCTAAGCTGACCAATTCTGAAGGTCGTTTAATTTGACTGTTTGACGGATTGACGGATTGATACGATCGCTCATGCCAGAATCACGCCTCTGTGGAAGGGTGCTATCCAAATTCTGTCAAACATGGCAGCGAAAAAATTTTGTCGAACTCAGATTAACGGCCAGATTAACGAAGCACAGATGCCAAAAACCGCTCGGTGTAATATAACGCTAACTGATTGCTGACTCCGTTAAATACAGCGTCAAAGGCATGTTCTGCCCAGGGAATCTCGATAAAAACTGCCTGACTGTTGACAAGTTTAAGTTGCTCAAACAAGGCTCGTCCAAATTTTGACTGCACCAAATGATCGTTTTTGCCGTAGATGAGCAGCGAGGGCGGCAATGGGCGCGTCACATAGCTCAACGGAGAAGCGAACTGATAAGCTTCGGGCAATTCGTCAGGAGTGCCACCCAAAAAGGCTTTGAGAACAGTGCGAGAATCGATCGGGTCAGGGTCAGGCGGATCGCGATAGCCAACCGTCAGATCAACTGGGCCATAGTAGTTGACGACAGCGCGAAAGGGAAAAGAATTGGGGGGATAGGCCACCAGCATCGCTAAATGGGCACCTGCTGAACGTCCCATGACGGCCACGCGATCGAGATCAATTTCATAGTCATCTGCACTTTGACGAATGAAATTGAGCGCCGTTTTGATGTCTTCAACTTGTGCCGGAAATCGAAACTCAGGGGCGTGACGATAATCTACAGCCACCACGACATAGCCCCTCGCCGCCATATATCGACTAAACGCCTCATTGCTGCTGGGCGTGCCCGATCGCCATGCGCCTCCATAAATGATCACGATCGCGGGATACTTTCCAGACTGCGACGGTTGATATAAATTTAACTTTAAAGCTGCACTGTCAGGATTCGCAAATTGAATACCAGGGGTATAGCGAATTTCACCAAGCGGAATGCCACGAAACGAATCTAGCAACGCGAAGGGAGACGGTCGAAACTGCGCCTGTTTTTCTTGAGGAATCTCTGATAGATAGGCTTCTCCCAACGCTTGACGCATTGCTGTAGAGGCTCGTTGATGGGCGATCGGAAACTGCATCAGAGGAATCAAGCTCAACACAAAAGCTACAACACTACACGCAAATGCGATTCGATAGATCCAACCGTGATGAAGGCCTCTCAGCATCAAAAGAACCGCAAAAAGATTGAGCGCGATTAGCCAGGGACTCACTTCTGGGGCACCAACGGCCAGCGGTAACAGTAAAAAAGTAGGCGCAGGCGTAACAATCCACAGCGAGAGAAACAGCCCAACTAAACTCAACAAAGAAGGAATCAGCAGTGAAAATAACAGCGCCACACACCCCGCGATCGTGCTTTGATTTGACCTTCGCTTTCTGTTCATTGACCTCCTAGTGGACGGAAAACGGTTCTCGATCGGTCTTTTCTGCTTCCCTGATTCAACCCCCTTTGCCCGTTAAGCACTCATCCCCACAGTCCTAACCAGGCGACCTTAATAAACTGTCTCCAATTGGGCGCCGCCTGTAGGGTTGCAAAGGCTTGAGCGAGGGGCAATATTGTCTTGTGACCCGCAAACCAGCTAGGAGTCGGACGAATCCGAAAGGGGGCACGCAGCACTGATTTTTGGGGATGTTCGAACAGGTCAGTATTGTGAACGATGCCGCACCCTGACTGAATATTTTTGAGCGAATTGCCTGGAAAAGCGCCCCAGGTGAGCGAACTGAGGAAATAAATGATGCCCGTCCAAACGTTGATTCCGATCGCGCCATATTGCAGGTGAGCGATCGCATGTTCTAATTCCCTTGCACAGTGCTTTTGAGTGACAGAATCAATCAACACCATACAGGACAAGTTGCCCCAGATTTTTGTATTGGCAAACTCAACCGCTGCGCTTAAAAAGCTTTTAACCTCCGCCTCTTCTAACTGAACTTCTGCCACAATGCCACAAAACGCTTCTGTCGTCAGCGCATACTCGTCCACTTTTGAAATCACTGTCCACGGCACCGATCCAGCTACTTTTTCGCCCACAATTTCTGCCTGGGGATAGCGATCGAGAAACGCCTGATACCGTTCTTCTGCTCCTGGATAGTACGCCTGACGCGCCGGGATTTTTGCAAGTTCTTGTTTAAGTTGGGTGAGAAAGGCTTCACGCTGTGGCCAACTTTCTGACGTGACTAAGACCTGGGCAGCGGCACAGTTAAAACTGGCATTGTGTACCACCATCGAAGCGACGTGACGTGCTTGAAACGCCAGACCTGAGGCTGACCAGTCGCCAGGAACGACCAAAATCGGGGTGACACAGCCCAATTCTGACGTGATGGGCTTCTGGAGGGGTGTTTGTGAATTGCCCCAGACGATCGCATCATGCGTTTGAGCCGATCCTGTCATGTGAATGGTGTCAATTTGAGAATGCTGACAGAGATAGCGTCCCAAATCGGCCCCACCGTAAACGATCTGCACAAATCCATCGGCGATCAAAGGCTGTAGCGCTTGTTCTAAAATGGCTCCCATGTAGTCGTTGACTGGATTCATCTTGAGCAGTACGACTTGATCTTCAACAAAGAGTTTGTAGAGCGTATCCATTGGCGCGATCGAGGAGATGTTTCCAGCGCCCAACACAAGTGCAACTTTTCCATTCGCGGGCTTGTTGTGGTAGATGAGTCCTTGAGTGGCGGGTTTGCCAGGTTCGATCCAGATTTCGCCTCTAAAACCCAGCCACAGCAAGCGATCGACAAAGCTTCTTGGAAAGACTTGAGCGACGATCTGATCGTTCGATCGGGTGTGAATTTTTACCGAGCGAGGCTGCCCGTTTGCTTGAAGCGAGGTGATCAACTGGCGTATATTTAGCAACGTCGCTACGGCTCCAGCCATCCATTCTTCGCCTGCCAGTTGTGAAGTCGGATCAATCCCTTTCGCGATGCAAGCAGCGTTTGACCACTCTTCTGCGACAGCAATCACACTTTTGATACAGCGGTGTAAATATTCGATGCGTCTTGAAGTATCTGTCGTGATCCAGACTTGCTTACGATCGCTGAGTTGGTCGATCGCTCGATCTGCCTCGTGAGTTGAAGTTTCAAGAAAAGATAAGTTTGATTTATCCTGCATAAATTCATATCAGCACAGGTCTCCAATATCTTATTATCTTCACATTGATACCAAGCATTTGATCTTCATGCTGTGAGCTACACGGGCTGTCAAATAATAGTGCTGATGAGATTTATGACATTTATTTATGGCCTTTGTATTGAAGAAGATTTTGAAATTACATATAAATTAAGTTATTGGTTATCTAGACAACAAGATTAATAGCCTAATCAAACTAAATTGCTCACTGGTAGCTGAAGTACATCCAATGGAACGATCGCTTTCTATACAATCAGCCCATCTTATCTAGCCAAGCAGTGAGGTCAGCGATCGACGTAAAGTTGAGCAGAGCGATCGCCAGCGCTTCTAGTTGTTGAGTGGATAGGGTCAAGATGCGATCGCTGAGAGACTTGGGTAACTGCCCTACTTTCTGCTCTAACAGTAGAAAAATTAGTGATTGCCGCTCCTCTTGTCGGCCTTCTTGTTTTCCTCGATCGTAGCCAATTCGTTCAACACTCGTAATGTAGCGCATCTGACGTTCCTCCTCGTAGGCTTTTAGCTCCATCCAAAACCATCTTCTAGACGTTTGGGTAACACCAAGATCCAATCCAAAAAACTGAATAGGTTCACCACTTGCTCTTGATTATATCCCGCCTCATGAAGCTGCCGAATTAGCCGCATTTTCCAGACTTTGCGACTGAGGGTGTCCTTTTTAGTTTCCTGCATTTTTAAGTGCGCCCGCTATATGCAAAATAAAAAGCCACAGAGCAAGCAGAATAACTTACCTACACTCTTGTTGTCGATTTCGGCTACTCTTTACCTATTAATGATGGCGACGACGTTTGGGATTAGTTCGTATCTAATGCTTAATCCTAGAGGAGCTACACAAGCAAGCGTAAGAGATAATATTGAGAAATAGGTTGATCGCTCATACACCAGATTTTTCACTCAGTTCAATTTTGCAGTATTTCTAATAGGCATCTCTGTTTGGGTTTTAAGACAAAGCGTAATTAATAGTTTGCAAATTGAGCTAAGGAAACAATTCAAAGAAGAAGTTGAAGAAGAATTTAAGAAAGAACTCAAAAACTTAAAAGGGGAAATTGAGAACGATTTTGAAAAAGAGCTCGACAATCTGAGAAGCGCTCTAGTCGCTCAAACGCAGAAGGATGAAATCATTCAAGAAATTTCAGATTGTTTCCCATCAGCAAATTTATTTTTCAAGAATAAATAAAACCTGAAATTCAAGAAATGTTGAGAGAATTGATAGCTAAACTTCAATCTCTTAAAGCCGAAAATCCTCGATTGCGTTTGACGTTTCAGGATTATACAAAATGGGGAGATGGCTTGTTTTACCTAGCAAATTATCAAGTGCTATCAAAATATCAATCAATTAACGCTTGGTTCAGAAGAATTGGTTCGGCAAGCTATGTAGACGAAGACAAGGAGATTATTTCACAGTATGAAGAAGCAGTACTGAAATATGAACAAGCGCTTGAGATCAAAGAAACTTATTATGCTTATCTTGGTTTGGGAAATGCGCGAAGAATGGTAGGGGAATATAAGAAATCTATCGACTGCTACGATCGCGCCATTCAGCTTGAGCAACTTCCCTTCATAGCATTGGTCAATAAAGGTCTTGCATACAGAAGGTGGTACAACAATGAGCAAGAAGGAACTAGCAAAGGGATTGAGTGCTTTGAACAAGCAACATTAATCGCGCCTAATTATCCTACTTGGTACAATCAAGCCTGTTACTATGCTTTTCTAGGCAACTCTGAGGAAGCTGTAAGAAACCTGAATCAAGCAATAAATCTTGCTCCATCAAAAGCTAGGCAGCTAGCACGGAAGGATTCAGACTTTGAATTAATTAGGGAAAGGGAAGAATTCAAAAAATTACTTGAAGAGTTAACATCTTGAGTCGGAATATGACAGGGCCTAATCAAAATTTAGGTTCAGCTAAAAGCAATTTGGCGTTTTAGATCGTACAATCTCTTATTTTCTATGTACGATGATACCTGCCGATTTCTTGCCGAACACTTCTCCGCCGACTTCGCCAGTTGGCTGATGGGAGAAACGGTCATGATGACAGAACTCAAACCGTCAGAGCTTTCGCTCGACCCGATTCGAGCCGATGCCATGATTCTGCTTCAATCCGAGGACTCGATTCTTCACATTGAGTTCCAGACGTTGCCAAAGGAAGAAATTCCATTTCGGATGTTGGATTATCGGGTTCGAGGGAAGCGACGCTACAAAAACAAAACGATGCGGCAGGTGGTGATCTATCTGAAGCCGACCACCTCTCCACTTGTCTATGAAACAGCCTATGAGATGGAACGCACTCGTCACGAATTTGATGTGATTCGGCTGTGGGAGCAACCCACCTCAGTCTTTTTGCAATATCCGGGTCTACTGCCGTTTGCGGCACTGGGACAAACCGCAACTCCCGCAGAGACCTTACGCCAAGCGACTGAAATCGTGGATCAGATTGAAGACCCCGCAACACAGGCAAATCTGATGGCAGCCTCGGCAATTTTAGCTGGGTTAAGATTAGAGCAAGACGTGATTTACAGTTTAGTACGGAGGGACATTATGCAAGAATCTGTCATTTACCGCTCAATTCAGGAAGAAGCAGAGGCAAGAGCAGAAATCAGAAAGCAACGAGAAATTGCCACTAACTTCCTACGCAATGGTTTAGCGGTCGAGGTGGTTGCTCTTGGGACGGGGCTATCGATCGAAGAAGTACAACAACTTCAGCAGCAACTTAATGGCCCCGCACAAAGCTGAAGTCGATCGCTGTACTGAGAGTTGATCGTAACAAACGGCATAATCGGGTCGAGAAGGGCGTTTAACCCGTCCCTCCCACACCACCCATTATGCAGGTTCGCAATGGGCGGTTCATGAAGACGCGCAAACAAGACACTGATAACCTAAGCATAACCCTGTACTTTCATCCAGAGTTGGCGAATTGATAACAATCCCTGCTGTTCCAACCACTCATTCGTCATTCCCGTTTGCGTTGCTAAGGTCTTGCTTCCTGAAAGTACTGCTGCAAAATTCGCTTCCAGGGCGAGTCTTGATCAGTGCCAGATTTAGCTACCACAATTGTAATTACGCATAGACAGAAAAAGGAAAGTCTGCGGAAGTCTCATCTTACAGAATTTTGACCTCACAACGAACGATCGGGAAGCGCATAAAAGCCCAATTGATTGGCAACGGGACGTTCTCGCATTGGCACTTTGGTATGAATCGGAGCATTGAGAACTTTGGCACCTAATCGCGTCCCCATGACCAGCGTCGTTGATCCGCCCCCGTCCAGATTTAAGGCTCGATCGACTCCCAACTGTTGCACAAATTTAGCTAGTTCTGCGATCGTCATGCCTTCACTATAAAGACGCTGTTTGCCATCGACCAAAATCACCCAAAGCTTTTGACCCGTGCGATCGATTGCGACCACCACACGCGGATAAGGTTTGTCTTGCGGATCATTGAGATTTTGGGCAAGCTGCCCATTTTCAACCAATAACTGATTGCCCGCAACGGCTTGTATTGTTCCTGTTGGACAAAAGCCACCTTTGATAATCTGGGCCCGATTGTCTGCCGCAAAACAGATCACATCCCACGCTGCGTCACCTGGCGAATAGGCATTGCCATTAGAAATCACCTGCCCCAAACTTTCAACCCGATCGCCGACCTGTGGAAAATAATCCCACGGAGTTTCTTCATAAAAGGGATAGAAAAAGTTTGCATTGATGGCCAACTGTAAATTGAATTGAGTCACAAATTGCGAAACCGTTCGAGCAGTTGTTTCGGGTGTTTTCTCCACCGCAGGCGTAACAAAAACGCCAATTCCTGGTGCAGTTAAATCAATCTCAGCGAGATGAATCACCATCGGACGAGGCAGCGATCGCACTTCACGCCGATAGACAATTCCTGGAAAGAGCGATCGCTGTTCATTCACTTGAGGCGGACGTGAGAAATAAGAAACGTTAAACCAGATCAGGGGAACCAGCAAACAGATCACACCGATGACCCCCCAAATCTTTTTGAGATAATAGTGAAACGCTTGCACAGACAACCACAATAACAGCAGTCCTACATTAACCTCTATGCCGGATTCTTCACCCCAGCGAGCCAATCGCAACCTGCAAAATCGCTCGTTCAAATTTCAAAATCTAAATGGAGCCGACTTTCACAACTCAGATATTCGCGGCTGCGATTTTAGCAATGCTCAACTAGTAGGGGCAAATTTTGTGGGCGTTAGAGCGGGTCTGTCTCCAATCAAATTAATATTGGGGGGAGCGATCGCGGCTTGCATAATGCTGCTGGTTGGCAATGTCGTAGCTCGATTGGCGTTTGGCTCTTTAGGTCAGATTCCGAATAGTCGAGCCTGGTCTTATGTTGTATTTTTGCATGGGTTTTTGGGTGTGGCAGGGGTGGTTTCTGTGTGCGGTGCAAGCTGGCGAAAATCTTTAAAGGTCGATCGCTTCATCAGACTGTCCGAGTGTCTATCCGCTACCCTCACCGGCGGACTGATTGGCTTTTTTTATGCTGGAAGTTTGACAGACAATAATGCTAAATTGGCAACAATTGGCGGGATCGTCACTGCTATTTTGAGCCTTTTGATCTGCCGATTCGTGCGTCGGGTTGAAATGAGAATTGCGATCGCGACCGCAGGCTTTATCAACACGTATGGAGCTGCTTTTCTGCTCAGTGCCACTGCCAGCACTTTTCTCAGCACTCGTCACGTTGCCTGGGGAATCTTCTTTACGGTGACATCTTTACTGTATATTTGGCTGACGTTGATCTCGCTCAAACAGGTCATCTGGCTGGTAAAACTAGCGGCTGGCACCTCTTTTAAAAACGCCAATTTGACTCATGCTTTGTTTGACAAATCGCTACCCCACACAGACTTTTCAGGAGCGATCGACGATTTCAGGGAAGATAAATCCACCACCCAAGACCCGTAAATTCATATGAACTTGATTCTTATAGCGGCGGCGATCGCGATTTCGGTTCTCGTATTTACCTGGCTGATTAAAGTTGTCAAAGCAACGGTGACGACGGCTCTGGTGATTGCAGCGATCGTCCTGATTCTGCAATTTGTCTTTGGCATCGGAGCCGAAAAAATTCTCGAACAAGTAATCCAGCTAATTCAATATCTTTGGCAAACTGTTTTTGGTAAAGGATGAACGGAGACGCTTAAAAAGCCCATTCACCCTTCAGCGGCTTACCTCACTTTCTCTAGTGCATCCTTCATCACGGGGGGCAACTGGCGCATGACCTTGCCCTTCTCCAAATCAACCGTGACCAGCGTGACCTGCGCGGTCGAATACAGAATAGTCTCATCGGGCGACCGCACCTCATGTTCCAGATTTAACCGCACCCCCTTCATCTCAGCCATGCGAGTTTTGATCACGGCTTCCGTCCCCATGCTGATCGGCAGATGATAGCGAATGGATAACTCTACGACAGGCATATTGCAGCCCACTGCCACCAGATCGGCAAACTCAACGCCAATCGATCGCAGCCATTCGATTCGAGCTTCTTCGAGCCAGGTGATATAAGTGCCATGCCAAACGCTGCCTACATAGTCAGTTTGGTGAGGGTAGGCCTTGACGGGATACTCAAACCACTCCGTTGAGGCTGCGAGTAGCTGAGGTTGAATAATGTTGGTCGTTGGTAGCTGAGGTTGTTCTGATACGTTCATAACCCATCCTAGAGATCACTTTATGTTAAGCCTCGTAACCTTTCACTGTTAACCATTGCAACGTTTTGGCAACAAAGGTACAGCGTCTAAGGCACGATCGTAATCACGATTAAAAGACGAGGCAATTCGATGATAGAAAAGATTTTGTTAGCCGACTCCGGAACCGGACAATCTGAGGAAATGCTCAAGGCGCTTTTAGAGATCCCTTTTATCCAACGGGCGTTTGTCACGGTTTTACACGTCGTTCCGCCTCAAGTGTCCGCCGATGCGATGACTGAAAAATGGGAAGAAGGCGGCAAAACGCTGGCAAAGGCGATTCAGTCGTTGAATCTTGATCCCAATCATGCAGCGGCAATGTTGCGTCAGGGTGATCCCAAAGATGTCGTGTGCAAAGTTGCCGAAGAAATCAACGCTGACCTGATCATCATGGGATCGCGCGGCTTGAAGCGTCTGGTGTCGATTTTAGAAAATTCTGTTAGCCAGTATGTGTTTCAGCTATCCGATCGCCCGATGCTGCTGGTCAAAGACGATATTTTTGTGCGTAAGATTAATCGCGTCATGGTGGCGATCGATCAGTCAGAGTCCGCTAAAGAATGTCTACAACTGGCGCTCTCTCTGCTGCGTGACATCAAAGGGGGACAGTTGATTCTGGTTCATGTAGACTCCAATCCCAAGTCTGCCGACAAAGCAGGTGCCGAAGCCGAAAAAGATCCCTCGTTCTCCTTTGCGATCGCCGAAGCCAAAAAACTGGGCGTTGCTTATCGGTGTCTAGTTTCGGGTGGCAACCGTGGAGAAACCATCTGTCGCCTGGCCGAAGAGACGAAAACTGACCTGTTGATCTTGGGTTCGCCCGATCGCCGTCCCTCGATCGCCAAAGGACTGCCGGATCTCGATCGCTTGTTGGGCAAATCGCTATCAGATTATGTGCGAGTGTATGCCAATTGCCCTGTGTTGTTGACCCGCACGACGGGCTAGACGGTTAGAAAGAGATCAATTTTGCGAGGAGGGATGAGGGAGAAAAAAATTAACTTAGTCTCTCTTTCAGCATCTCTCCTCGCAGTTTGACAGACTGATGGATTGAGTGAATTTTGCACTGCGAATCTTGTCTAAAAGTCCCCAAATGGAGAGGTTGAGACGCGAAAGATTTAGAGAACAAAGCGGAAAAACTTTACCGAACCGACGTAATCCTAAATTGGAATTCTTATCTAAAATGCTCCTAGAATCAAGGGGTTGGGGAGCAAAAGCGCTCAATAACAAAGCTAAGAAATTTCTCGAATTGATGCTAATTCAAAAAGCGCCAGGTGCAACCCTAAACTGATTTTTCCCGCTCTCTTTTGCTTGATACATCGCATCATCCGCCTGCTGAATCAGAGCCTCTATCTCTTCGCCATTGTTTGGGTAAACGCTAATTCCAACGCTAGTCGTAACAGAAATTGTATGACCTGAAATTGCAAACGATTGCGCCAATGTAGAAAGAATTTTTTCGGCGACTTTCTCCACATCTGACGCATCTGGAATCGCTGGGAGAATAATCACAAACTCATCACCGCCCAATCGAGCTACCGTGTCACTGGTGCGTAGACATCCATTCAATCTTTTGGCAACCGCTTGTAATAAGATGTCTCCAACTCCATGCCCCAACGTATCATTGATCTGCTTAAAACCATCCAAATCTAAAAACAATAAGGCAATCATTTGTTCGTTGGTTTTTGCCCAAGTGAGACACTGGTTAAGTCGCTCATAGAAGAGATTTCGATTAGGCAGACCTGTTAGCGCATCATGATTGGCTAGATAGCTCAAACGATCCTGCGAAACCCTGAGTTCGGCGTTCGATCGCGACAGTTCTGCGGTCGTTCTTCGTAGTTCTTCTTCGATCGTTTTGCGCTGAGTAATATCGCGGATCACCCCGACAAGAAACAAATTTCCGGCAGCGTCTTTGTGCAGCGATCGCTTTGTAGCAATTTGATGAGTGGTGCCGTCCAGACTGGTAAATTCTTCTTCGTGTTCTAACTCATGCTCATATCTAAAAACGAGATCATCTTGTTGCCAAAAAACATCTGCTTCGTGTGTGGGAAATAGGTCATAATCTGACTTTTCTACTAACTCGTTGATTGGCTTTCCTAAAAATCTGGAAAAAGCTTCATTTAATACAATCCAACGGTGGTTTTTATCCTTAACAAAGATCGGGTCAGGAATGGTATTAATGATGCGATGTAAAAATTCTTTAGACCGCTTCAGTTCTACTTCTGAGTGAGCAATGTGGCTGATAATCACGATCGCAGAACTTGCCAGCGCCAACAGCGGCGGCACGACGGGCACAATCCAACCCGCCAAAAATCCCCCATAGCCCATGAGCATGAGCGCCAAACTGCCCAGCCCGATCGCCAGTCCCGATCGCCGAGGAGATCGCAGCCGCCAGCTTAATCTGGTGCCCACAACTGCCCAAACCCAGATCCACAGCCATTCAACGGGTTCTAGCCAGACTTTGAGCAGTGGGCGATCGTCCAGGGTCGTGCTGAGAATTTGGCTGATAAAATTAGCTTGCAGTTCGACTCCAGCCATGAGTTTTGGCACCCCTGTCCAACTGCTGCTGTAGGGCGTTGCTGAAAAATCTTTGACGCTAGTGGCAGTCGAACCGATGAGGACAATGCGATCGCGCAAAATCTCCGGTGAAGCTCGCCCCTCCATCAAATCTCGAATCGAAACCGTCTTAAAAAACCCGGACGGGCCGCGATAGTTTGCCAAAATTTGATACGCACCTGCATCCGCCCGCACATACACCCCATCATTGGACTCAAACTGCGGAAAAACAGCGCGACCAAGCCGCAAATAGCGAGGGTTGGCAGGAGACGCTTCTTCCTGGATGCCCTTTTGTTTGAGGTAGATCAACGCCAACTTCAGAGAAAAACTTTGACGAATTTGAGTGTCTACCTGCCAATAGAGCAGAGTTCGTCGAATCTTGCGATCGGCATCATACACCACATTGTTAAAGCCCACCTGACCCAATTTGCTCAAGACAGGCGGCGGCGCGACCCCAGATCCTTCTCGATCCTTGAGTTGCTCAATACCAATCAGATTGGGAATCTCTTCATAGGCTTTGATCAACTGCTCATAACCCGTCCCCACTGGGAGATCTCGATAAAAATCAAGCCCGATCGCCCGTGGTTGGGCTGCTTGTATCTTTCGCAACAACTCTGCCAGCGCCCAATCTGGAATCGGAAACCCCAGTCGCTGTAGGTCGGCTTCATTTGCGCCAATAATCACAATGCGCTCGTCGATCGGCTCCAGCGGTCGAAAGCGAAAAAACTGATCCAGCGTAGACAACTCCCACGATTGCAGCAGCCCCGTCAACCGAATCACCAGCACGCAGGTTGCGACCCCAGACGCTGTGATCCACCCTCGTCGCCTCTTCCAGACAGAGGTGACAAGCTTTGTCCAGATATGCTTCTGCCGTCTGATCGACTGCATCATGATCCGCCACTAAAAAAGCGTTGAAACTCCTGCTAAGAAAAGCAAACCTTTTTGATCGAATCCGTAGGATTATCGTGTCTACTTCTACTCAAAGCTTTAAAGAAGCGGTCAGTTCACAATTTGTCGAGCAAACCGCGTAGGCAGGCATTAAGTCAACAAACTTAGCATTTGACCGCCATTTCTTCATCACTGCTTTGCCTGAACTGACCACCCAGTAGGTTAGTTTCTATTCAGGAGAGCTACAGAGCTTCCTACAAAGGGCAGGCAGTACAAGGGGGCTTGTCGCTGTCTGTTCCTTTCTAAAGTATCTAAAACGAGGGTTGCGCTGAGAGTCAGTCTGGTGGCGGCTATATGCAATTTGCACACCAAATTTTGCTCACTTGTCTCAGTTCGGAGCATTCTAGCATATGGGTTTGAGCGTGCCCAGGGCTGATCTACTGCTTGCTTCTAGTGTTTTCAGTGACCCAACGAATGACCTCAAAGCCAAGTTGAGCGCTGTTGAGCCGATCGACTTCTCGAATCCCGGTTGGGCTGGTGACATTCACCTCAGTCAGGTAGCCGCCAATGATGTCAATTCCGACAAAAATCAAGCCGTCTCGCTGGAGCGTTGGGGCTAACTGAGTACAAATTTGATATTCGCGATCGGTGATCTCTACCTGAGCGACGCGCCCCCCAACCGCCATGTTGCCTCGAAAATCGCTGCCTGTCGGAATCCGATTAACCGCCCCGATCGGCTCCCCGTTTAATAGAATGATCCGCTTGTCGCCCTCTTTGGCTTGAGGCAGATAAGTCTGCACCATGACCGGAAGCTTGCCCTGTAGCGTACTGATTTCAACGATCGAGTTAAAGTTGCGATCGTCGGGTTGCAAAAACAGAATGCCTTCTCCCGCTTTGCCTCCCAGCGGTTTGAGAACGGCGGCTCCCTGTTGCTCTAAAAACTTGCGAATCACCTGTTTGTCTTGACTGACGATCGTTTCTGGAATCGCGTCGGTAAATTGCAGCGCATACATTTTCTCGTTGGCAGCTCGGATGCCATCAGGCGAATTGAGCACCAGAGTTTTACTCGGATCGACATAATCAAGAATGTAAGTCGCGTACAAATAAGCCGTATCCACAGGAGGATCAATCCGCATAAAGACGGCATCCATCTCTTCGAGAAGACAGAAGATCGGCGCTTCTAGCGTGAACCAGGACGCGATCGCCACCCAGCGACCCTCGACCAGTTTGACGGGGGTGAGATGCACTTGCGCTAACTGTCCCCAGGCTCTGCCTCCGATGACACTCAGCCGATTTGCTTGAGTCACCCAAACTTCATGTCCTAGTTGCTGGGCCGCTTCCATTAAGGCAACGCTGGTGTCATGAGTCGGGTCGAGATGGTCAATTGGGTCGATGATAAAGGCGAGTTTCACGGGGAATGTCCTGGTTGGTAAGGTCTGAGGGTGGGACGGGTGAATTTTGAGTCGTTTCTAAAAAGCGTGAATTCGATAAAAGGCTTTGCTGCAATGGCCCATTCGAGAACATCCTCTAAACCCCCCAAATGGAATTTGAGCCAGAACGCTTGCTTGAAAGTCCGCCAGAATTGGGGAAGGCAGACTATTGGACACCAAAGCGAGAAAACTTTATCGAACTTCTGAGAAACCGTATGGTTCTTTCGCCAATCCAAAGTCTTGCTCTAAAGTCACTCAGAATCGGCAGCTTGGGGGGCAGAAGCGCTTTACAAGGGAGCGAAAAAGCCTGACTGAACTGACTAACCTGAAGAGTTTGGACGACGATCGAGGAATTTTCTCTACGCCTACGCTTGTAGTAAGGGATCAAGTCTTCCCTGACGATCGAGCGCATGAATATCATCACAGCCCCCAATATGCTGATCGTTGATAAAAATTTGGGGAACCGATTTGCGACCATTGGCGCGTTTGGCCATCTGCGATCGTCCCGGTTCGTCCCCGTCCAGGTTGTATTCCGTATACTCAACACCCTTGCGGTCTAATAGCGCTTTGGCACGGATACAAAACGGGCAGGTCGTCCAGATATAAATCTCAACTTTGGGCGGCATAATTTCTCTGACGTTAGCAACACTTGTTAATTTTAGAACGCTGCTGTGGATTCAGATAGTCCGCTGCCACTTCTCACCCAGCCGTTTAGCGTAAATCGCCCGTCAGCAAAGGCTCTAGAAGGACAAACTACGGGCATCACCTCATGCAGACAATCGCTTGGAAAGAAAATGATGCGATCGTCCTGCGGTTCAATGGTGCAAAAATCTGACGACTGATCGCCATACTCCATCGTCGAGTCATAGAGCCTCAGCTCGCCGCCTGAGAACGCTTTGGGTTGACGATGAAAGTAGTAGACATAGGACAGCAGTCTAGTGGCTGCGTCAGGACTCCCACTGTCATTGTGAATTTTGTAGTAGTGCCCATCGTTGTGAGCGGTTAATTGAATCTCAATTTCGGCGATCGCAAAGTTCAATCCCAACTGAAGCATCACCTGGGGAAGGGCAAGCTCGACCTGTTTCACCATCCAATTAAAGTCTGGAAACTGATAGAGAATCCGCGATCGCCGATAGTCTGTTTCCCCCGTCGAAGTCGTCGTCGCTACAAATTCGCTTTCTCGACTCAGCGCAGCTTCTAGTATCCGCGATCGGGCTGGCTCCTTGAGAAAGCGATCGAGTTGCACAAAGGGCGCGGTTTGAAGTTGAGTCATGAGTTTAGTGTCGCGCTAACTCTCCCGAAATTTTGGGCTTCAGCTTGTCAAATTCTTCCTGCAAGATTTCTTTACTGATTCCTGGCTTGCCGATCGACACCATCGGGTGACTCGCCAGCAGCCATTCTTGAATCTGCGATTTTTGAGACGGATTGATGGCAACAGGCATCACATAAGCGCAGTGGTGAGGATCTTCTAACGCAAAAAATAGCACATAGTATTGTTCTCGTTCACACAGCAGGCGAGCGATCGTTTGTCCTTGCGGCGACTTCATATCCAGATAGCAGCGCAGCCAACGCGGGCCAGTTTCCTTGTGTTGATGCGGGTTAAACAGTGCCGTCACCCAGAGCAGCATCGGATGGGGCGACAGACAACACAAAAAGTTTTTGTAGAGCTTGTTGTAGAGCTTGCCGAGTTGGATATTCTCAATCTCTTGCTGAGAAAGCATCACCCAAACCGTTGCGACCTCTTCTCGCTTGGTCTTTAGCACATGAGGAAAGACAATCTGAGCGACCGGCTTGCTTTGCGGCCAGGTCGTAAGCTGACAGGCTTCGTCGGGCGAAATGGCATCGGGATCTCTGGTCGGCGTGATTACCGGACGTTTGAGCAGCGCTTCCCCAATCCGATGACTGATCTGGCGAGTGGCGTTGTAGCGTTGTTCGAGTGGCTCCAGCGCTTTGAGAATTTCGCCAACGCTCTTGGGGCGATCTTGGGGAGTCTTTGACAGACAACTCATCACCAGATTTTCGAGAACCTTGGGCAGCTTGAGGGCGGGATTGATCTCTTCAAAGGTGCGCGGCGGCTGAAAGTGGTGAGCTTTGTACCAACTGCCAAAGGCGTGTGTGTCTACCTGAAGAGGCATTCTGCCAGTCAGCATCTCAAACATCATCACGCCCAAACTATAGGTGTCTGAGCGAGGATCAAGTTCGCGGCCTTCCATCTGTTCGGGGGAGGAGTAGGCCAGCGTGCCCATAAAAGAACTGGTCTGACTGACATCGGCCTGTAGAATCTTGGCGATGCCAAAGTCGAGAATCTTGACCAACTCTCCCCAACTAGGGTCTTGACTGACTAGAATGTTGCTGGGTTTGATGTCTCGGTGAATGATCGGATAAAGCGAATTGTCTACCGAAATGCCCTGGTGAGCGCACTGCAACCCCTGACAGATCTGACGAGCGATCGTGAGAAATCGCGGCAGTGGCAAATTTTGAGTCGTAATCACTTCGCTCAGACTGTGCCCTTGCAGATACTCCATCACATAAAAAGGTACATCCTGATCATCCACGCCGTAGTCCATGACGCGGACAATGTGCATACTCTTAGTGCTCAGGAGGGCACAGGTGCGAGCCTCACTACGAAAGCGATCGCGCATCTTGCGAGTCAATAGCGTCTGAGCCAAAAACTTGACGGCGACCACTACACCGCCCAACAGTACATCTTCAGCACGATAAACCTGCCCCATTGCGCCGCGACCGATGAGTTCTTGTAGTTGGTAACGGTTGGCCAGGAGTTGTCCGATTCGGGGGTCTGTCATTGTGGATGAACGGGTGGACACAGGGAGTAATGGGGGAAATGGATGGAAAGGGGCCTGATCTCATTCTAAATTTTGAATGATTCGCCGACTGGACTGATCCTTCAGCAATTTTGAACAAGTTTACTCAAACAGACGCAGACAGAGTAGAGGTAAGGAGATGCATAAAGCGTCAAGACTTGCGGCGTAATCTTGTCAGAGGCACATTGCACCCAGTATTGACATCTCACTTGCTAAAGTAACGAAAGAAAAGTAACGAAGAAACGGGCGATCGCCAAGTCATAAAGAATGAATCTAGTCAAAGGATCGTCTGCTTTTAATCTATTTTCATTTAATGGTAGCGATTTCAGGCTTTACCCGTCCGATCGCTCTAAAGTCGCTTCCATTGCACTGGTGAGGTAGTGCCCTGACAAAATGCCGCTAGAAAGGTAATATTTGCCATCGGCGATGCGGTACATGGTTTCAAACCCGCTGCGTCGCTGACGATCGCCCAGTACCCAATAGCGCTGTACGATTGATTCGGGGGCAATCCAGCCTTCTCCTTCGACGCGACCCAGTAGGCTATGTTGAAGCACAAAGGTATAGCGACGATCGCCCGAATCGAGCCGTCCTCGATATTGAAAGCTGATTTCTTCGCGATCGGCACCCGGAAATATCAGCTTTGTCACCATCGTAAACCAGTCGTCACGGCTCCAGGCGACAAGAATTTTGCCTTTGACGGTGATGGGCATTCCGTGGCGCTCTAGCCAGCTTCCTTGAAGCGTCCAGCGGCCGGGTTCCATTAAAAAGGTATGGGTCACAGTGGCATTCCTTGCCTCAAATCAGACTTGGGAGATTGGGGTTATCGAGAGGCACGAGGAAAGGAGAGTTCCATCGTTTGGGTCAGGCTTGTTGGTTGATGTCAAGCGCTGTCTCTCACCCACTCCCTAGATTACCCGCTCCGATGGCATCCCATGCTATCACGCAACGGTTTTAGGAGGCTTGGTAGATTTCCCCTAGCGGAACGGCAAGGCGGGCACCTGTGACATCGGGAAGATTACCAGGAATTTTGTGTCGTCGCCAGTAAGCTAAAACAGCAAAGGCGATCGCTTCCTTAAAGTCTGCGCTGAGTCCAAAGTTGTCCGTTGTGAACACGGGGATATTACTGAGTCTAGCCTGTATTCTCTCTCTTAAGTATAAATTCCGACTACCCCCTCCACAGAGGAGAACTTGATCGGGCAGTTGGGGCAAAAAGGTTTGATAGCTGTGGGCGATCGCGGCGGCGGTAAAGTCAGTGAGGGTGGCTAAGAGGTCAGCCGCGTTGAGATTGTATGCTTGAGCATCGGTCAGACAGGCTTGCAGGTAGTCAGCGCCAAACTGTTCTCGTCCAGTGGATTTGGGTGGCGGTAGCTGAAAATAGTCCTGCTCAAGCCAGCGATCGACCAGCGCTTGGTCAGGGGTTCCGGTTGCGGCCCAGGCTCCATGACAATCAAACGTCTGATTGCCCTCTGAAAGGTGGTGAACGGCCAGATCAAGCAGCATGTTTCCCGGCCCGGTGTCCCAGCCCAGAATTTTGCCTGCGAGTTCTTGTTTCTTGGGAAGATAAGCCAGGTTACCAATGCCACCGAGGTTTTGAATGCAGCGGGTGTAAGTGGGGTGAGACAGCAGTGCTTGATCGACGGGGGGGACGAGCGGGGCACCCTGACCACCTGCGGCGATATCGGCGGCTCGAAAGTTGCTAATTGTGGGGATTTGGGCAAGGTGAGCGATCGTTGCTCCGCGTCCGAGTTGCAGACTATAGCCGAGTGAATGCTGTGAATGAGCGGGTGGGCGGTGGTAGACGGTTTGACCGTGGGAGCCTATCAAGTCAGCCGTCGGATGTCCAGTTTGGATTGAGAGAGCGGCTTGGGCAAACTGTTGGGCGATCGCGTCATCTAAATCAGCGAGTTGAGCGATCGTTAGACTGTCTCCACTACAGACATTGAGAATCTGATGGCGCAAGTCTTTGGGATATGGAAAAGTTTGCCCCGCGATTAGCTCAATTTGGAGGTCGTGACGCTGACCTGAAATCTCTACGAGAGCCGCATCGATGCCGTCGATCGAGGTGCCGCTCATCAGTCCAATTACGCGCATAGTAGGGAAGCAAGGGGTGATTGGGACGATTGATCCTACTTTCAGAATAGCTTTCTTGACTCTTCAAGTGACCAAAAATTGAAGGAGACCGCAGAAATGTGCAGCCTTTTGTCAGAAAAGCCGTGACTTTTAGCAGGGTGAGACTCAGCAAGGTTTCGGTAGGATAATGAATTAAGTCTCTATTAGTTTGTTAGTTTGTCTATGACAAGCTGTGCGAGTCTGCTCTAAAAGACAAGAGATGAGTCAGTTTGAATTTATTGATTTGACTTCATTAATTTGAGATCATTAATTTGAATTTGTGGATCTGCATTAGTCTTACTGATGGCGATGCTGCTCACTTGGACACACGCTCACATCGGCTGCCATACAGCTAGAAGTTGCACAGAAAATGCGATCGCACAACCTTGATCGGGCTTTTCAAGCGATCGATAAAGCAGCAGTTCTGACAGGACAGTGTTTGCAAGATGTGCGCCAAACAGTGTCTACAATTCGTGGGTCAGCGATGGATCTAAATGTGGCGCTAACCCATCTCACCGAACAACTTCATCAGCAAGGGATTGTCTGTGACATTGACTTACAGCTTCCGCCGATGTCGCTTTCCATTAGTCACCAACTGTACTATGTGGCCAAAGAAGGGTTAATAAACATTCAAAAACATGCTCAGGCGCTCCATGTTACGCTACGAGGCTATGTTTTATCAGATGATATTGTGGTCGAAATTTGTGACGATGGGCAAGGATTCGATCGCACTCAGCAGCACCTCGGATTTGGACTACAGGGGATCTCAGAGCGGATTGAACTTCTTAAGGGCACGGTTAATCTAGAAACCCAGCCCGGACAGGGAGCACGGCTTGTTATTACAATTCCTAAATGACTCACCTAACTGGACAGTGCGAAGTTATTGATGCCCCTCGACAGTTGCATCAATCCGTTAACTCAAGCAAATTCAGTGATGTAGATCACCCAGTTTTATGGGCGATCAATTGAGGCAGAAGTAGACGCACTCTACTTCTCGAAAAAATCATTGGCTGTTGATGCTGAAGTGTCAGGCGCACAATCTGCTCGGTCGGATAGCCATTCAGCCAGGTTCTGACATTCCGCCCGCTTTCGGACTGGAATGTCCTTTTCTGTCTGCTACTCTCTATTCAAGAGAAGAACTTCGCACTGTCAAGTTGACTCTCTCAAATCTATGATTAGAACAAAAACTACACTAAGTTCATATCGATTAAACGCTTTCTATGTAACCTCTTCTATGTAACCTCGGTTTCAGGAAACTTATTCATCCTTCGTGTATTTGACTAAATAGAAATAATACACAGTTCCGAGTTAGTTTTATGCAATGGAATGCTGCTTTATTGAGTGTGGGCGTAGCTATCTTGTCGGTGCTTCCAGCCGTTTCAGCGAGTGCTGCCAGTATTGAGATGCGAGTATTAGACGCGATCGACGCTCAAGGTTCTAATGGTCGCTGCCCTGAGAAAGTGGTTTTGACGGAAGCTTCGCGCCCTTATCGTGAGGGAGGGTATACGATTGACGGGTCGGCAAATTTGAGCGCCATTGTTGAAAAGGTTGCGATCGCAGCCACAGATGATTTTAGTGTTACCTGGGTGGGCAAGCTCAAGCCACAATACAGTAAATGTAGAGCGACGGCCAGCATGGCAAAAGTGAGTGGCGCAGCCTATCAGGGACATTCTTATCTACGGATGCGCTTTGTGGGCGGTAAAGCTTACTTGATTCTTGACATGACTGGAATGAGCGATGCCAACGATTCGACAACGGTGATCCTCAACAAATCAGTGAAGAATGGAAACCCAAATTGGACTTGGGGAGGAACGGATTAGAGGAGATAAGGGACTTTACGATCGACTCCATAATCAATTAAGTTGAGCCGATCCGGGTTGCTCCCCAAATCATCCACCTGTGAGGGACTTTGAACCAGAAATCTTGTCCAAAAGTCCCCCAGAATTGGCAGCTTGGGGGGCAGAAGTGCTTTAAAGTAGACTAAAAAAACTGGTCAAACAGATACCTTGTTGAATGCTGCTGACCAAATTAAAAAACAAAAATTGTAGCCGCATCTCAATGTATTGGGATTACTTTAGAACTAGGGCGACAAAAGCTAGTGTGATTCAACAAAGGCTATCTAAGTTCCACAATCAAAGAATGATCAGGAACACTTAAAGAAATGCTGCGAGGATTGCGATAAGTTTTTTGAGGAGTCGTTCCGTTGAATGTGGGCAGGTATAAATTTGCTTGAGATATGCGATCTCCCAAATTAAGAGTCAGCGATCGTGCAGTCTCCACATCTTTAAAGTCTGACTTCACACTGAGAACATTAAGCCACAACACTAAATAGAATGCACCGTTGCGTTTTTGTAACAACACTGATTTTACATCCTGAGTATTGCCAGAAAGACTGTAGCATAGCGACTTTGGAGAAAAAGCCCCTCCCGAATCTTTGAGCACTTGAATGAAATCACGCACCGCACTATAAGCAGGCTTAACCGATCCATCTCGCCGCAAAAATAGACTCCACTCATCCAGCGAAAAGTTATACAAATGAGTGCGATAAATACCGCGTAGAAAATACTCTAAATACATCCGAGTGGCATATTTTGCCGACGATCGCTCCGTCACGCCGCCTTGATTCGTACAGCCCTGCCGATTCAGGTCATTGCAATATCCTGTCTCAGTGGCGACGAGTGGCGATCGAGGCAGTCTTAATAACCGTCGCATCGATCGCACATTGTCATCTAACCCTCGATCGGGCAGTGCCGAAGTGCCCCCTGGATAGGAGTGCAAATTTCCCATGTCAGCGTCTACAACGCCCTGTCTTCCTGCATTTTGGTGAAACGCGAGAGAAGGAGTCAACACTCGAATCGCTCTCACCTGTGACTGAATCGCCGCATTGGGATGACGATAGTTTTTGATCGCTCGATACATCTCCGACTGAAAGGTGCGCGTGGCGATCGGAAACGATTGATCGTTGTACTTCAGATTAGACTGTACATCCCATTCATTGGGCCCCTCAACCGCGATCACATGGGGCAAGATTGGAACAATGCCTTTCTCAGGAACGTTTTCGCCCGTAAACCCATCGCGAGGGTCCATCACCATCGTCCACTTAAAGCCACCAACTTGCGACAATTCTCGGACTCGACGGTAGTAAGATTCTCCCGACCCGCCATCTCTGAGATAGCGAATGCCCAGTCCACCTAACTTTGATTTGATCACAGCGTAGTCTTTGTCAGACGCATAGTGAACTTTGACCGCTACGCCCATTGTCTCAAGCAAACGATTGGCAGGAGTCGCCCGCGTCATCTGCACCGCAGCAGAACCAGGATTAAACGGCGCAATTAATTGATAGGGAAGCTGCAACACGATCGCCAATCCTATCCCGATCGCGACCAAAATCATTCCTTTTTGCAGTCTGCTCAACACAGAATTCCTCGCCAGATCACTGCTGTTATAGCTTGCTTTTTAGACGAGTGGATCGTCCGATCGGAAGAGTCACACTATTGAGAACGCCGCCGCTTCAACAAATCAGGCGTGATCCACCCTTGAGGGAAAAAGATCGTCCCGATTACAATCAAAAATCCAAAAACAATCAACCGTCCGTCTCGTAAAAATTGCGCTAACCACATCGGTAAACCCGGAACATCTGCAACGGCCCGCAAAATCTCTGGCAACGCTGTAAAGACCATTCCGCCCAATACTGGCCCGATGAATGTTCTAGAGCCGCCAATCAACACAAACGTTAAATAAATAATGCTGGCATCAAAGGTTCCTTGTCGAGCATTCCATGTATTAAGAAAATGAGCACTAATCGCACCGACCACACCCGCTAGCATCGCCCCCAACACGAACGCAAGCACTTTGTAATACGTGGGATTGATTCCCATCGCATCGGCTGCTAACTCATCTTCTCGAATCGCAATTAACGCCCGACCCACTCGAATTTTCTCAAGCCGATACACAAATCCCATACTGACTAACAATAGCGGCAGCGCAATCCACAGATACTCGATCGCACTCCCAAACGGTTGCGGAATGCCAAAGATGCCAACGGCTCCCCCGGTGATTTCTAGATTGAGCGAGAGCACGCGCAAAATTTCCACAAAGGCGATCGTCGCGATCGCTAAATAAATTCCCCTCAATCGCAACGCCGGAACGCCCACTACAATTCCTAACAGTCCACAAATCACGCCCGCAGTTAGCATTTCAAATAAGAGGAGAACGATCGGATACGCCCCTTCAACTTTAAATACTTGAGTCGAAAGAATCGCCGCAACATAACCGCCCAACGCATAAAACCCAGGACTTGCCAGCGACAACTGCCCCGCCATCAGCGGCAAATATAACGACAACCCCAACAGCGCCCCCAACACCATCGAGACCATCAAAAATCCATAAGTAGACAAAAAATCACTCACGCTGATAGTCTCCCGATTTTCCGCCCGTTTTGCTCAACAGATAGATTTGCTCGATTTGAATCGATTTTTCGAGCGCCTTGGCCATATCATAAAGCGTCAGAGCCGCCACCGAAACCGCCGTCAAGGCCTCCATTTCTACCCCTGTCTCCGCCTTGATTCTCACCTCCGCCCGAATCTGATAGCCCGGTAAAGTGGGATCAGGCTCGATCGTGACCTCCACTTTTTGTAAGGGCAGCGGATGACAAAGCGGAATCAAATTTGCGGTTTGCTTGGCTGCCATAATCCCCGCAAGTCTCGCCGTCCCCAACACATCACCTTTGGGTGCGTTGCCTGCCTCGATCGCCGCCATCGTCTTGGGCAACATTTTGACTCGACCCAGCGCGATCGCCTGTCTCACCGTCATCGATTTCGCCGAAACGTCCACCATTTGCGCCTGTCCCTGGGCATCTAAATGGCTGAGTAAAGCATCGGATTCTGAATTTTTAGAAGAAATCGAAGAATCTTTTGTCATTTGGCCCTTTCTAATAGTATGATGATCCTATCAGTGAGCAAGGGCTTGTAGCTCAGTGGACTAGAGCACGTGGCTACGGACCACGGTGTCGGGGGTTCGAATCCCTCCTAGCCCGTTCAAATATCACAAGATAAGGCTAAGTTTGGAAGAAATCTCCAGGTTTAGTCTTATTTTTTGTTAAAACATTCTTTATCCACGTCAACCCATCGGCGACTCCTTGAGGTCTTACGTTTCGCGTAGGGCTTCACACCTCATAGATCATGATTTTGTTTAATTCACAATTCTCATAGGAGCGGCCCAAAAACTGCCATTTCAACAAACCCCAAGTTCGGGTGACTCTGACCGACGAAAACCGCATCGATTCCCCTACTTAACTGGTTTGATACAGCCTAAATCTCATGCTTCTACCCTAAGACTGATTCTTAGTTGACCTCTGATCTCATTAAGATTAAGAAATGTATCATTAGTTCACATAGAAGCAACTGTCACAAGATTGTAAATTGAGCCAGTCTAGGTCTGCATGGCCCTCGATCCTGCTTCAATTTACCAAAGCTTCCTGGTTAAAATCTTTTCTGTCTACCGCCTCCCAGCCGATAACGTCAAGTTCACCTCCGGATCGCGATCGCTCCATGATGCCATCTCCTTTGCCCCGTGATGAAACCGCAAGACTCGACGCTTTGCATCACTACAATGTTCTTGATACTCCCTCAGAATCAGACTTTGACGAAATCACTGAACTAGCAGCCCACTTTTGTGACACCCCGATCGCGCTGATCTGTCTAGTGGATCGCGATCGCCAATGGTTCAAATCCAAAGTGGGGCTAGAGGTGTCAGAAACTGCGCGACAAGTCGCCTTTTGCGCTCACACTATTTTGCAGTCCGATCTATTTGTCGTTGAGGATGCCCTTCAAGATAGCCGCTTTGCAAATAATCCGCTGGTGACCTCTGACCCCAAAATCCGCTTCTACGCAGGAATGCCCCTGATCACGCCCCAGGGATACCCGATCGGAACCTTGTGCGTCATCGATCGCATTCCTCGTCAACTGACAGCCGAACAAAGCCGATTTTTGCGCGTTTTAGCCAGCCAGGTCATCACTCAATTAGAACTGCGTCGTCACTTGTCAGCATCGTCTCAAATGGTGGCTCGTCTTCAACAGTCCGAACAGGCGCTACAACTGGCTCGTGCTGATTTAGAAATTCAGGTCAAAGACCGAACTGAGCAACTCTTACAATCTAATCAAACGTTGCGAAAACAGGCAGAGCGCGATCGCTTACTCGGTGCAATTGCAGCCCGGATTCGCCAGTCGCTAGATCTCGACGAAATTTTAGAAACGGCCGTTGCCGAAGTGCGTAACTTTTTGCAAGTCGAACGAACTGTCCTCTATCAGATTGAAGTCGATCGCGGCGGTAAGTTTGTCGTTGAGTCAGTTGCTCCGCACTGTTTGTCTATTTTGGGCCATCCACTTCATGACCCTTGCTTTGATGTAGACTATGCCACTCAGTATCAGCAGGGACGGATCTCTGCGATCGCGGATATTTACCAGGCCAACTTAAGTCCCTGTTATCTCGAATTGTTAGCCCCGTTACAGCTTCGAGCGATGTTGTTGGTGCCGATCGTCTTCAACAACCAGTTGTGGGGGTTACTCTGTGCCCATCAGTGTAGTGAGCCGCGAGACTGGCAACCGTTTGAGATTGATTTGCTGCGACAATTGGGAACGCAGATGGCGATCGCGATTCAACAGGCGCAACTCTTTCAGCAAGTCAAACAACAGGCCCAACGAGAACAACTGCTCAATCAAATCAGCCGCACGTTGAATTCCAGTCTTGATCTAGCCTATGTGTTACAGCAGATTGTGAACCACACGGGACAGTGCTTTAGTGTCGATCGCGCTCTGATTTTTGCCATTGCCGCCCAAGAAGTCCAGGTTCTCAGTGAGTGGCACGCTCAGAGTCAAGCTCAGTCTGTTAAAGGAGCTAGAACGATCGCGTCTCAATGCCCTGACTTGTTAAATTCTATTGTTGCCTTTGGCGATCGACAAGTCTTTCACGTGCCCAACTTCGCCAGTCTGTCTTCCAAAACCTTATCGGTGTTGAGCGTGCCGATCTTCGTTCACAACAAGCTGGCTGGAGGGTTGTGTCTACACATGACGACGAGTTGCAGAACCTTTACCGTCGAAGAGATAGATTTATTAGAGAGAATTGCTGACCAGGCAGCGATCGCCCTCTACAACGCCCAAAGCTACAAACGACTAGAACAATTAGTCCAAAAACGTACCCAAGCATTAGAACAAGAGAAACTGATTTCTGAATCTGCCAATCGAGCCAAAAGCGAATTTTTGGCCAACATGAGCCACGAACTGCGAACGCCGCTTAACTCCATTATGGGACTCTCACAACTATTGCAGCAGGAGTTTTTTGGGCCGCTCAACGACAAACAACAAGAATATGTCACTTGTATTCATAGCAGTGGTGAACATCTACTATCGCTAATCAACGACATTCTCGATCTAGCAAAAGTCGAAGCAGGAAAAGAAGAACTCTCTTTCACCTCTCTCTGTGTGCAAGAAGTGTGTAATAGCTGTCTCAGTTTGGTACGAGAGCGAGCCTACGATCGTGGCTTGCAGCTAACCACTCACCTTGATCCAAACGCAAATTTCTGTATGGCGGATGTGCGTCGTCTCAAACAAATCTTATTGAATCTTTTGTCAAACGCCATTAAATTTACGCCCAGCGGCAAAGTTTCGCTCATCGTTCAAAAACAGCCTCATGGCATCACTTTTACCATCGCAGATACGGGGATTGGCATCGCTGAAAAGAAGCTGCCGCTATTGTTTCAGCCGTTTAGTCAAGTAGATAGTCAACTTAACCGACGCTATGAAGGGACTGGACTAGGATTGGTTTTAGCGCGCAATTTAGCAAAACTGCATGGAGGCGATATCACGGTGAAGTCGATCGCCGGAAAGGGAAGTCAGTTCACGTTCTACTTACCCGATGAGCCACCCGGTTTACTTCAGTTTCAGCCTGCTATGCCGTCAGATGTTTCAGTGCGATCTACTGAGGCAGACAGTTCTGTGAGACCAACGCATCCTGCTCAAGATCAAGGGCGAATTCTAGTTGTTGAGGATGATCAAAACAGCGCTTTGCTCCTCCAAGACTTTTTGAGTGCGCTTGGTTACCAGGTGATGCATTCAACCGATAGCACTCGCTTCTTAGAAGACATTCAAGCTGTAAATCCCGACTTAATTTTATTGGATGTGCAGTTACCCAACGGGGTGACGGGACTAGATTTATTGGCTACCCTGCGACAAAATCCCAAATGGCAACATCTCCCAGTTGTGATGATTACGGCGATGGCGATGCGGGGCGATCGAGAACGCTGTCTAGCAGTGGGGGCCACTGATTACCTCAGTAAGCCGATTCAAACCGATCAACTCAAGTCCCTGCTGACACAATATTTGTGAGTCACGAACGCCTTGGTTCATGTATACTTTTTGTCCAGAGTCAACACGGGAAGACAAGTGGGTAAGATAATTGCCTTTGGATGGTATGGGGGCAAATTTAATAAGTGTCTTTAATTTTTCGCCATCGGTCGAAGAATAATTGGAAGATTTTTGAAACTCCTATCTGGTAGAGGCTCTGAAATGCTGTTTTTTATTCTTTGAGACGTGGCGAATAATTCGTGACAGTAACGCGATCGCGTTGAGTTAACAGCGAGGAGTTGCCCAATTGCTTAAATCCGTATTCTTAAGGAGTGTTAAACGGTAAGCTCAGAAAAGAAACGCAATTATTTAGAGACTGCCTTTCTTTATCCTCAATGTTGAATCGTCTGAAAATCGGCACTAAAATTGGCGCAAGTTTTGCAGTTGGGTTAGCAATTCTCGCCACGATCGGCACCATCTCCCATCATGGAACAAACCAACTGGTGACCACAGCGCGTCAAGAAACCCACACTTACCAGGTTTTGGCAACGCTCCAAGAAATTCTTTCTCTGATTAAAGATGCAGAAACCGGACAGCGAGGCTTTTTGCTCACCGGAGAACCGCGTTATCTAGAGCCATACAACGCTGCCGTCAAAAACATTGATCAGAAAATTCAGGATTTGCGCCGACTGACCGCAGATAACCCCAGCCAGCAAAGCAATCTTGATCGCCTGGAGCCGCAAATTACGACCCGGCTCGATCAGCTTCAAGAAAGTGTGCAGTTGAGACAGTCCCAACAAGCGGAAGCCGCCATCAAATTTATCCGTAGTGGTCGCGGGAAGGAGACGATGGATAATATTCGGCGCATTAGCGATCGTATGAAAGCCGAAGAGCAAGAGTTGCTGCGATTGCGCGCCGGAGCCGCAGAGTCCGCCGCCGCCAACACCTTGAGCAGCGTCACCTATGGCATTCCCCTGACTTTTTTGATTTTGGCGTTGATTGGTTATCTGCTGTCGCGCACGATTTCTAAACCGCTCAAAGAAGTTTCTGATGCGACAGCACGCATCGCTAGCGGTGATTTATCGACCAAACTGCTGGAGAGCGATCGTCAAGATGAAGTCGGCATTCTCACGCGCAGTTTCAATCAGATGATGGTCAATTTGCGGGAGACGACCGAGCGAAATGATCAGCAAACCTGGCTCAAAACAAACCTGGCAGAAGTCGGTCAACAGCTTCAAGGACAGCGCGATTTAGAAGCCGTTTCTCGTCTGATTTTGTCGAATTTGGCTCCTCTGGTAGGCGCACAGCAGGGCGTTTTTTATGTGATGAGGTCGGTTGAAGATCAGCCCGTGCTAAAAATGCTGAGTAGCTACGCCTATCAAGAACGCAGGCATTTATCAAATGAGTTTCGGCTGGGTGAAGGGTTAGTTGGGCAGTGTGCTTTAGAAAAACAAAGAATTCTGTTAACTGATGTCCCCAATGATTACATTCGGATTCACTCTGGGTTGGGGTCAGCGTTGCCGTTAAATATTTTAGTGTTGCCAATTTTGTTTGAGAATCAGGTAACAGGCGTGCTGGAGTTAGCATCTTTTCAGCGATTTCGTGATTTGCACCTAACGTTATTAGACGAGCTTGCTGAAGCGATCGGGGTGGCGTTGAATACGATCGCTGCCGATATGCGAACCCAACAACTACTCGAAGAATCTCAAACTCTCACCGAAGAACTGCAAGTCCAACAGGAAGAACTTGAGGAAAGTAATCAGCGACTACACCAACAAACCAAAGCTCTGGAGGAATCAGAATTTTTATTAAAAGAACAGCAAGAAGAACTGAAACAGACCAACGAAGAATTGCAGCAGCTAAACCAGGAACTCGAAGAAAAAGCAGAATTGTTAGCGATTCAAAAACGCGAAGTCGAACAGAAAAATCAAGCGATCGAACAAGCGCGAGTAGAACTCGAAGAGAAAGCTGCACAGTTGACCCTATCTTCTAAATACAAGTCTGAGTTTTTGGCGAATATGTCTCATGAGTTGAGAACGCCCCTCAATAGTTTGTTAATTTTGGCGCGACTTTTGGCAGACAACAATGATGGCAATTTGACCGAAAAACAGACCGAGTACAGCCGGACAATCTATTCTTCTGGCAACGATCTGCTGGAGTTAATTAACGATATTTTAGACCTGGCAAAAATTGAATCGGGCACCATTTCACTTGAGCTTGAGACGTTACATCTGAACGAGTTGCGGCTCTATCTAGAGCGAACCTTTAATCAAGTAGCCCAAAGTAAGGGACTCAGCTTTACGATCGCCCTCTCCCCCGATCTTCCACCCACCATCACCACCGATATCAAACGTCTCCAACAGGTTCTCAAAAATCTATTGTCCAATGCGTTCAAATTTACTGATCAGGGCGGCGTGACGCTAAGTATTGCTTCTGTTCAGACTCAACGTGATGAACCGACGATCGCCTTTGCCGTCAGTGATACCGGAATTGGGATTCTCCCAGAAAAGCAGAAGATTATTTTTGAAGCGTTTCAGCAAGCCGACGGTACGACCAGCCGCAAATATGGAGGCACCGGGTTGGGATTGTCGATCAGTCGCGAACTCGCTCAATTGCTAGGAGGCAGCATTCAACTCGTCAGCCAACCCGGACAGGGCAGCACGTTTACCCTTTATCTACCGCAAGTGCTCAAGGCGACAGAAAAGCCCTCCTTACCTGCGACGGCTCTGCAACCCCTGCCATCGTCCGTCCCCGAATTGATTGTCCCTGTTCCTTCGCTGCCAGCTTCCGAAATCGCCGACGATCGCGATCAGATTCAGCCCAACGACCCCTTGCGGGTATCTCGAAGAGATCGCGTGCTTTTGATCATCGAAGACGACATTAATTTTGCCCGCATTTTGCTTGAGATGGCTCGTCAGCAAGGGTTTAAAGTAATCGTGGCATTGAGAAGTCAGCCCGGTTTGTCGCTGGCGCAGCACTTCAAGCCCAATGCAATTATGTTAGATATTCACCTGCCCGATATGGACGGCTGGACGGTACTCGATCGCCTCAAACACAACCCCGAAACTCGTCACATTCCGATTCACATTTTGTCGAGTGATGACCAACAGCAGCGAGGATTAAGTTTGGGCGCGATCGCATATCTACAAAAGCCCGTCTCATCCGAAACCCTCAATCAGATTTTTACCAACATCAAAGGCTTTATTGATCGTCCGGTGAAATCACTTTTGATCATCGAAGATGACGCTGTACAAGCTAACAGTATTGCTGAACTGATTGGCAATGGTGACGTTCAGAGTACAACCATCGGAACGGGAGCAGAAGCACTTTCTAGACTACGATCGCAGCGCTTTGATTGTGTTGTCATGGATCTGGGACTGCCCGACATGAGCGGCTTTGATCTAATTGAGCAGATCAAGCAAGAATCTGAACTTGCCAGCTTACCGATCATCGTCTACACAGGTAAAGAACTGACCCGCCCCGAAGAAACTCGGCTAAAACGACTCGCCGAAACGATCATCATCAAAGACGTACGATCGCCCGAACGACTTCTCGACGAAACAGCCCTTTTCTTACATCGCGTTCAGGCTAACTTGCCGCAACCCAAGCGTGAAATCTTAGAAGAACTTCGACAAAGTGATCCGGTTTTAGCTCACAAAAAAGTGCTGGTCATTGACGACGATATGCGAAATATCTTTGCCCTGACCAGCCTATTAGAACAATACGAAATGGAAGTGATCTACGCCGAAAATGGTCGAGATGGCATCGAAGTGCTGCAAGCCAATCCCGACACTGACGCGATTTTGATGGATGTAATGATGCCTGAAATGGACGGCTACGAAACGACTCGCGCCATTCGCCAACAGGAGCAGTACCGCACCCTTCCGATCGTCGCACTCACAGCCAAGGCCATGCAGGGCGATCGAGAAAAGTGTATCGAAGTGGGAGCCTCAGACTACATCACAAAACCCGTCGATACCGAACAGTTGATCTCTTTGCTGCGAGTCTGGCTGTATCGATGAGGAGTTTGGACATTAGGAGATTTCTAGCAAAGAAGTTACCAACCTTGGGAAGCCCCCTAAATCCCCCAATTCTGGGGGACTTTGACTTTCAGAACTCTCAATGGAGACAGCCGGGTAAATTTATTAAAGGAAATCTCCTAACGTCTCTATTCACCCAGACGGTTGTCTTCGATCCATTGCACAACTTCTGAGGTCGATTCGGCGTAGAGTGTTTTGCCCGTCATCGGGTCGTAAGCCCGCCACAAAATCACACCCGAATCACCTACAATTCGCTCAACCGAGAGCCGAGAAGACTCATCGATCGCTCTCATCCAATTGTTCCAGGCTTGTTTGAGGTGGTTGGTGACCGCTTGCACTCCGTGACGATCTACTTGAGCTAATTGGCGGCGTTCTTGCTCTAAGAGGAAAACGAGTTCAACATTTTGAGACGCTTTGGCAACGGCGATCCGGTGAGACAGTGAAGCGAGGATCGCGGCTTGATGTTGAGCGGCAATTTTAGAAGAATTACCTTGAACAGTAGTATTCATGATTCACAAACGACAGTTTCAATGATTAAACTGAATTTTCTTTGACTCTAATATTCTAAAATATTTCTGTAACAAACGCTACCGAATTGTCTTCAATCCCTGACTTTCCCTGTTCGGAGTGGCAATCAGACTCCTCGACTCCAGACAGGCACACTCTCTGCAAGGGGGAATAGTCTTTATACAAAATGTTCGATCGCCAGAGGGTAGCCCATCTCGCTCAATTTGCGTACTCTTTAGAAACTGTTGGGTTATAGAAAAAGTTATTTCAATTGTGCAAGTCTATTTAAACTCGATCGCAAAGCGCTGAATTCTATCAATCCTCAATCTATAAACTCTTCTACAAATTCTTTTATAAATCCTTGATAGTGTTCTCAACTGTGAACTGATGAGTTATGTCTCTCTCGTCACCGCCATTCCAAGCCCTCTGCACGCTGGAGGACATCGAAATCCATTTGCTGTTAGAGGGAATGTATCGCTTCTACGGCTATGACTTTCGCAACTATGCCCCCTCGTCTCTCAAGCGTCGGATTCGTAAATTTTTAGCCACTGAGCAGATTCCTACAGTTTCTGCACTTCAGGCTCAAATTTTGCACGATCGCTCCTGTCTCGATCGCTTTCTCAGCAGTCTGACCGTGAATGTGACGGCCATGTTTCGTGATCCCAGTTTCTTTCTTGCCTTTAGAAATCAGGTGATCCCATTGCTGCGAACCTATCCCTTTATCCGGATCTGGCACGCAGGCTGCTCGACGGGCGAAGAAGTTTACTCAATGGCGATTTTGCTCCAAGAAGAAGGGCTATATCACCGCTGCCGCATCTATGCCACCGACACCAACGAGCAGGTGTTACAAAAAGCAAAAAGTGGCATCTTTCCATTGTCATTGATGCAGAGCTACACCCAGCTTTATCTCAAGGCAGGCGGACGGCGATCGTTTTCTGAGTACTATACCGCCGCCTACGACCACGCCATTTTTCGGTCATCTTTGCGAGACAACATTCTCTTCTCACAACATAATCTGGCGACCGATAGCTCTTTTAATGAATTCAATCTCATCTGCTGTCGAAATGTATTAATTTACTTCGATCGCACCCTTCAACAGCACGTTCACGAACTTTTTTACAATAGCCTTTGTACCTTTGGTATTCTCGGCTTGGGCAAGCAGGAAACAATTCGCTTTACGTCGCACGCACCCCAATACGAAGAACTTTCGCGCACCGAAAAACTCTATCGTCGTCTCTGCTAATGGCTTCTATTGAATCTCCCTTTGCTCTGGTGGTGATCGGTACGTCTCTGGGGGGATTGTCCGCTCTCAAAAAAGTGATACCAGAGATACCAGAGAGTTTTACAGTGCCGATCGCGATCGTTCAACATCGACACCCAGACTCTGACCGTTCCCTGAGTCAACTGCTACAGCGGTATAGTGCTTTGCCGATTTGCGACGTTGAAGATAAAGAAGAGATTTTACCGGGGCACATCTACATTGCCCCACCTGACTATCACTTGCTGATCGAGCCGGGAAACTTTGCCCTGTCTGTTGATGATCCCGTTTCGTTTGCGCGACCCTCGATCGATGTCTTGTTTGAGTCAGCCGCCGAGGTCTATCGACATCAAGTGATTGGAATGTTGTTAACCGGGGCAAATCACGACGGCGCAAAGGGATTAGCTACCATCAAAGCGCAGGGAGGGGTTACGATCGTACAAGACCCCAAAACTGCTGAAAGTCCGACCATGCCAGAATCGGCGATCGCGGCCACCTCGATCGATCAGGTGTTACCGCTTTCTCAAATCGCTGCTTTTTTGGTGAACCTTTGTTTGTGATGCTGTTTGAGAAAAAGCCTATGTCAGCCGAGCCAGTCAACATCCTGATGGTGGACGACCAACCCGAAAATCTCCTTGCCCTAGAAGCGATTCTAGAAGGCCTGGGTGAAAATCTGGTCAGAGCCTCATCAGGAGAAGAAGCCTTGAGGTGTCTGCTGCATCAAGACTTTGCGATGATTTTGCTGGATGTGCAGATGCCGGGAATGGATGGCTTTGAGACGGCTACCTTGATTCGCAATCGACCGCGATCGCGCCAAACGCCGATTATCTTTCTCACCGCCTTTAGCACCAGCGATCACCTGATGTTTAAGGGCTATTCGCTGGGAGCGGTCGATTATTTGTTTAAGCCGATCGAGGCTTCTGTACTCACCTCCAAGGTGACGGTGTTTGTGGATCTGTTCAAAAAGACCGAAGCGGTCAAGCGGCAGACGGCGCAACTGGTGGCGATGAATGCAGAACTCCGCCAAAGTGAAGAACGGTTTCAGTCTTTGAGCGCCTGTTCTCCGTCGGGCATTTTTGTGATCGATCCCTCTGGTCAATGTAGCTACGCCAATCCTCGATTTCAGGCGATTTGTGGCTTGTCAGCCGAAGAAAGTTTGGCTAAGGGTTGGTTCGCGTCTATTCATCCCGACGATCGCGAGAAAGCACTTTCTAGCTGGTCAATCTACACTCGTCAGGGTCGAGAATATTCTCAGGAGTTGCGCTTTCAAACCTTGGAAGGCACTCGCTGGACACAGATACGATCGTCACCGATGCTTTCGGCTCACGGAGAATTGTTGGGCTATGTGGGCACGATCGAGGACATCACCGAGCGCAAACAAGCCGAAGCCATCCAGGAGCAAGTCTTTCGCGAACAGGTGGCCCGTCAAGAAGCCGAAACCGCTAATCGAATGAAAGATGAGTTTCTAGCCGTCCTCTCTCACGAACTCCGCACGCCGTTGAATTCGATGTTGGGGTGGGCGCGTCTGCTGCGGTCTAAAAAGTTTGACGAAAAAACAACGGCTCGCGCTCTGGAGACGATCGAACGCAATGCCGAATCGCAATCACAACTGATCGAAGATATTCTCGATGTTTCTCAAATCATTCGCGGCAAGTTAAAGCTCAACTGCTATGCCATCAACTTAACTGCGATTGTTGACGCTGCTTTAGACTCTGTGCGGCCACAAGCCGAAGCCAAATCGATTCAGATCGTGTCACCGGGTTTGGAGGGTGCGATCGTTCAAGTTTGGGGTGATCCGACTCGTCTCCAACAAATTATTTGTAACCTTCTAACCAATGCCATTAAGTTTACGCCCCAGGCTGGCCGAGTCACGGTTGAGTTAGCGACTGAGCAGAACTCATCTCACACTCCTTTTGCCCAAATTAAAGTAACCGATACAGGGATTGGAATTCATCCCGACTTTTTACCCAGAGTGTTCGATCGCTTCAGGCAGGCAGACAGTACAACGACGCGATCGCATAGTGGCTTGGGATTGGGACTGGCGATCGTGCGTCATCTGGTCGAGTTGCACGGTGGCACCATTCAAGTAGACAGTCCGGGTGAGGGGCTGGGTGCGACATTTACGGTCAGGCTTCCCATTCATCAAGAGGGTGCGAGACAGACGATTCAGAGAGATGTCGATGATTCAAAAGATGGGCAGAACGACCTGCAAAATCACGACTCTATTTCCTGTCTATCTGTCCCGGCGCGGCTCAAAGGCTTACGCATTCTATTAGTGGATGACGAGGCAGACAATCGAGAATTGGTTGGGTTTATGCTCCAACAGCAGGGCGCGATCGTGACTTCGGTTCCCACGGCCCAGCAGGCGATCGAGGTTTTGTCTCAAGAAAAGCCAGATTTGCTGCTCAGTGATATTGGAATGCCAGACATGGACGGCTATGCCCTCATTCATCACGTCAGAAGCTTGCCCCCCGAACAAGGCGGATCGATTCCGGCGATCGCGCTGACCGCCTACGCGGGCGAATCAAATCAACATAAAATTCTGGCGGCAGGTTTTCAGCAACATCTTGCCAAACCCGTTGAACTGGAAACGCTAGTCGCTGGAATTGTCCGATGGGTAGAAGCGATCGTTTCTGTAGGGATGAGGGATGAGGGATGAGGGATGACGCGCTGGCTTGCGGGTCTGCTTTTCCGGGTGAGTGCGTGTGCCCTTAAAAGTTGCGGGAAAATTTGAGGATGGAGTTGGTGAAATTTTGATGCAGCCAGCATTTTGTTTTTTTTCGTGAAATTCTAAAATTACGTGAATTCGATGAAATCCCTCGCTGTGGCGATCACTCCAGGCAGCCCCCTAAA
>NZ_JBJPHT010000042.1:0-61450 GCF_052939475.1 Phormidesmis sp. 146-20 | reverse complement strand
TTGAGGAATTGAGCAGCCTCCTTATCTTACAATTAATTCTACCCACCTACTTAACCAGCTTGAAGTGCAACGTTGGACTGAGAATCTACACGCTTCCAAATTCTCGACTCTGGGCTAATTGCCCAATTTGACTTAAGCGGTAGAGTTGCGCGGATCAATAAGCGATCCTCACCAGATGGAGTTGTAAAAATGCCCGTGTTTGCAAAAAATTCAGCCCCCAGCTCTGTCTCTACGATTTTTAACCCCTTATTGTGTTGCTGTAGCGTGTAGACAGCCCATGCTGCTGCTTCTTCGGCGGTTGAGAAAGCGGGAAGGTCTGCGTTGGTGATATTCATGCTAGTAGTTGAATGTGACTAATAAAACATTCCCAAGATTCAACACTGATCTTGATTTCCGCAGCCTTTAGGAAGGGAATCGATCGCCCAATTTAGTCACGATTTAGTCAATTTTTTTAACTGATTTCTACAAGCCAAACGCATCAGAGCTTTTAGTCATCAGCTACACGGACTGAAAATCCTCGTGTCACGAGTTCAAGTCTCGTTCCTGGCATCCAGTAAAATTAAGCCAAAAGTCCAGAGAGAAGCCTTTCTGGGCTTTGTTTTTGGCAATTTTATCTGGAAGCCTGACTTTTCTGATGGGTCTTTTTAGATGAATCTATACTGCATCAGGGTATGGATTGCGTGTTACGAAAGGACTGAAAGCGAAGCGTTAGTAGGGAGTCTAACCCCTGTTTATGAGTGGTGTGGCATTGGTCAAGGCAACTAGAAATGGCGGCTTTGAACTGAGCGAAGTCAGCAGAATAGGTCGAGTACAAGCACTGCTTTTTAACAAACTTCCACAACCGCTCAATCAAATTTAAGTTGGGGGAATCAGGCGGTAGGTAGGGCAACTCAATTTGGAGCGAGGCGGCAAGCTCAGTGACGAGGGCACATTTTTGATAACGGGCATTGTCCAGCACCAAGGTCATCGGGACACTCAGCCCTAAAGCCGCTAGTTTCCTTAACAACTCACAAACACTCTGGGCGTTGATGTAAGCGTCATTGGTCACGAGGACGAGTTCGTGGGTGAGGGCATTCATCGCCGCTAAGACGTTAAAGCGCTGTCGTCCTGCTCCCGTTTTGACAAACAAGCGCTCGAAACACTACAAAAACCCCAGGTAGGCTCAGTAGATCGAAAATTCTCTAGGAAAGGGGTAGAGTCAGGCTAACCAAAATTTAAACAGCCATGACTTCCTACCCATCCTTATTATGTGATACGCCCGCTTTGGATGATCAAAGCACATTGGAGTGCACGATCCACTGCTTGAGCGAACACCTTTGCTTGGAAACGAATGGCAGTTACACGGCGCGGGAATTCTTTGAAATCCTAGTGCGAGCGGCAAGCCGGGGAGATAGCATTGAACACACCACACGAAGTTTGTCAGGAGCACCTAGCAGCAATTGCATCCGCTATCAGCTAGAGAAACTGGACGACAGGGTGACATTAGAGGCACAAGTGAATGCCGCCTTGCAAAGTCGGATTCCACCCAAAATCGGCAAGGGGCGGCATCGCATCGCCATCGATTTGCACTTGATTCCCTACTATGGGGTACCGAACGAAATCGAAGCGCCGTATGTCTACCGCTCTCAAGCAAAAGCCGGGACGACCCGATTCTTTGCCTATGCGACTGTGTATGTGATTTGCCGCAACAAGCGTGTCACCTTGGGCATTCATGCGGTGCCGAGCGATGAAACCCCAGTTGCTACGCTCACCTATCTGTTAGCAATGCTCTCGCCGTTGCGCGTGCGCGTTAAAGCGTTACTGCTAGATCGCGGTTTCTACTCAGTCTCCGTGATTCGCTGGCTCAAGGCACTCAACTTACCGTTTTTGATGCCTGCGGTAATTCGCGGCAAAACAGGGGGAACTCCTGCGCTGTGTGTCGGACGCAAAAGCTATCGCACAACCTACACCCTCAACAGTTCTGCGCATCGCAGCGTCACCTGTTGCGTTGCCGTGGTCTGCGGGTATTTCAAAGGATTTAAAGGGAAGCATGGCATTTGCGATGCCCTCTACGTCGTGCATCGCTTGAAGATCGCGCTCCCTCAACTACATGACTATTACCGCGACCGCTTTGGCATTGAAACGAGCTATCGCCTGAAGAATCAGGGGTGCATTCGCACCACCACCAAAAACCCAATCCTCAGATTTCTATTTGTCGCGTTAGCCTTGATTCTGGTGAATCTGTGGGCCTATTTGCTCTGGTATTTCGTCTCTCGCCCAAGACCCGGTGGGCAGGTGGTTTTGAAAGCTTTGTTTCCCTTCAAAACCATGTTGGATTTCCTCACTCATGCGGTAGAACGACGATTTCCGTTGATTACAGCCATTTATTTACCCGTGTCGGGCTGACTTTGCGATCTACTGAGAGTGCAAATTCGGTTGTCGGTTCCAACGTTAGTTAGATTGTGGCGCCACGAAAATTCTAGCGTATAGTACAAGTGAACTGAATGGCGCTGTCGGTCTAGCGACCCCGTTCACCCGCCGCTAGTAACTTCTCGGATTCACCGACCAACTCTATACGGTCGATGTGCAACGGGATTGTTAGACCGTATTTCTATGATAGGAGCTGATACCTGTTCTGGCGAGTTCACTGAGGGATACCTCGTCTTGCCAAGATATGAAAACACCTTGCTACCGCACGGTAGGGATCTGAACAACCCGCAAGCCATTCTGCTGCAATAACTTGGCGGATATCGCTTGCAACTATGGCTTCACAGAGATGATCAGTGAAAATGCCAATCCCGTACCAGCCGATTTCATCAAAACCGAGATCGGACAGTCTCTTAGACACAGCCACTCGTGAAATATTGTTAGTAGCGACGCAGCGGGTATCACAATTCAAACCTGTAGAGAGAGTAGCGATAGCTTCTGCCCATCGTTCTTGAAGGCCCAACCTCATTGCTATTGAGTCTGAATTTACTGAGCTTATGGATACTACTGCCTTATCACTTACAAGCTTCAAGATCTCAGAAAGGAAGGTAAGTGGACTGTCTTGATACATGATGACACTGTGACAGCAAAGTACATCGTACCCACCACCTACCTCGTTTAATGCAGACTCACCAGTCGCATGCACAACTTTTATGAGTTTGCGAACTTGTTGAGGAGCTAATGAAATATTTTTGATCGTCGCATCCACCATAGTAAGGTCTGGATCTACGATTACTACCTCGTGCCCAAGTTCAGCAAGGTAAATACCAACATGTCCCCCACCTCCCCCAATATCAATGATTCGGCAAGGACTATCTGGAAGATGTGACTTAAGAGCAAGCAGTATAAGATCCACTGAGAGGTTAAGCCCTACTTCATTTCCCTCTAAAAAAGCGCCCGCGAGAATATGAGCGTTTCTCTCCCAAATGCTACCAACCATCATCATTCATTGTTAAGACACGTAGAAACTAAGTTAGTAGAACCACAACAACCCGAATCCAAAATTAGAACCTCAGGTGAAAAAACATCTTCATCACGAGTCGAGCGAGGATGTGGCCCTTCTGAAGGAATAACCTGTTCAAGGTCTATAGGAACATCACAGTCATCCACCCAAACCTTTCCCCCCCTCGCTATAAGATCTAAATGAATTTCACACTGATAATCTACAACCCCTGGATCTTGGTTATGTTGACCAAATCCGAGATGAACACCACATCGTCGCTCATTTACATGAGAATTGAGTGAGATTGGGTCATGAACTGAGAGGTTTGTGCCAAAGCCAAGCTCACCTACTCTAGGCGCACATGGACTCGAAAGGCATTTTTCGATAAATGAGTATACTTGAGAGTCAGAACAGTCAAAGGACTGTAGGTATCCGTTTTTCAACTCAAGTTTTACTGGTGAACTCGATAAACGAGCATCACGATTAGTCACTGTATTCACATTAAAAGCAAAATCTGCAACAAATATTCCATCTACACTGGCAGGATAAGTTGCAACCTCTCCGGCAGGCAAAATAATTGTCCCTCCTTCTTTAGCAATTCCACGATTGCTTATCCAACGATGTCGTTCTGAGTCAAGGCTGACTCTAAGCTCTGTTCCGCCTTGTGTGGTAATTCGAAGCCTTCGTGCAGGCATGAACTGCTTCAGAAGAGTTATGTTCAACGCTTCAAGTTGCTGAGGTGTTGAGAGCAATGCAGTCTCAAAAAGTTCCTTACTTGCACTGATCACTCGATAAACTAGCCGCCTGCTAGGTGGAAATGCCTCAACGATGCGATTTAAAGTTTCCGTATGAGACATTGTGTCTCGTTCAAACGTGAAAACTACAAGACGCCCCTGAATCTCGTCTATGCATGGAATAGCATTTCGAAGAGCGTCTTCAAATTCAAAATCTACGAGAGGATTAGTCCAAATGCGACAGTAAGGAATCTGCCCTTTCTCAAGACCTAATGAAACCCAGATTGCTGCTTCCGTAGCGTCGCCGGTATAAACTAAGACGACAAAGTCTGATGGAGTAATAGAAGCATAACTATACAGCAGGGAGTTAACTCCGCTCCATACGGTCGGGATAAACTCTTCTACCCGCTTTGTAACGTATTCTAATGTGTTGTTCATCACAAATCTCCCTTTTCAAAAAAGGGAAACTACCTTGCTGAGCAGTTTCCCTCCCAAATTGCTACTTATGGTTGCTACTGATTGAGACGACCGCCTTCGACTGCAGAAATCTTTGCGGTACTGTAAGAAATTGTCCATGCAACAGCGTCTTTAACGCTAGCAGGATCAAGTCGCTCAATTAGAGTTGCATTAGCCGTGGAGTAAGAGATTGTCCACGCAGAATCAAGTCGTCCACCCCCAAGCTCAGCAGCACGATCTTTAAGTTCACCGACTTTTAATCCACGAATGGCTTCTCCTTTCGTAACTTCAGAAAGAACATCCTTCGAAACTCGAGCTACCAATACTTTCAGTTCATTCTCATCCATGGTCTTCCTCCACTTAGATTTATTAGTTTTAGACTAAGCTCACGTAACTACAGCACACTAACTCACACAACATATATCTCTTCTTCAAAGTGAAGTTCAAGCAGATTTTACAAATCTTACTGCCCTAATTCTCTAGGAAACTATTGCCCAAAATGATTTGGGCATGTGATACGGTCTAACGGCGAAAGTGAGCGGCGGCGAGTAGACTAGAACGAAGCGCGAAGACTCTCTACCGTCCGCTCCACTGTGTTGTTAGACCGTGCCTCAACGAAGGGACTTTCAACTACTCAACAGGCTTGATGGTGACGTTACCACCTTCCACTGCCCGAATAAACAAATCGTAGCCATACAGTAAACTCATCCCGACTAACGGATCAGTCTCCGCTTCATTTACGGGAATGTTCCGGTATTGCCCGTCCCAGATCACGGTTGCGGCATAAACTTCAAAAGTAACTTCGCTCCCATCGCCCAATGTCCCGCGATCGATACCTGTCCAAGGAAGGTTCAGAGCAACAATGATTTCACGAGGCAGGCTCAAAAATCCTGTATAGCCTGTATCAATCACTGCATCAATCAAGCGCGTCTGACGATTTGTATTGCTCACGACCAGCGAAATAGTTGCCTCACAGCTTAAATTCACGACACCGTGCATCATACAGGTTTTCTCAAGCTCCGTGCGCCAAAGCGATGAACGGCGCGATGCCCAATGCGGACGATCCAAGGTTGAGCATCAGGGAGTCTTTCAAATAAGCGATTGGTTGCATCTAAAATTTCGTCTGCCACTTCAAAGGCTCCGGTTTCGATATCGATCGCCACAATTCTGCCGTGGTTGCCTTCCTCGACTTGCGGTCGCACTTGAGATTTATAAATCTCATCGCCACGTCGCGCAAACTCTTCTTTACTGTATCGGGGTTGTCGAACTGTCATCGGCTTGACCTCGTTGCAATGTTATCTCTGCATTTTAACCTGAACCATTCCTCTGTTTCACGGGGCTATATTGCACTGCTCTGCCAGTGAATTCAGTTTTGAAAAAATAAAACGATGTACAGAAGAATAAAGATTGGAATCATCATGTAGAATTCACCTCATTCTTTGCAAGCCTTGCCCAGAGACTCATTCGACGAGTGATTCGCTCACCTTCAAGTTCTAGCAGTATAGCCTTGCCACTTGCAAACTTACCTCCACGCGATAAAGTCACCACTTGTGGACTAAGATAACGTTCTTCAATTTCACGAGCAGATAAAAGATAGTAGGTACTGAACTCATGAGCGCGTTTGACTAAAAGAAACCATGAAGCACACAGTAATACCCCAATAACAGGTAGAAGGATCTTTAGAATTTTTAATGTTGGCTGACTCAGAATTACAACAATACCAGCAACTACTATGCTGTTCGCCACTAGCATCGCATTGAAGATTGCCCAAATTTTTTCTCCGTAGAACGCTACGTGATCCAATGCTGCTTGATACCCAACTCGTGCATTTTCAAGTTCAGCCGAGTCTGAACTCTTCTCCGTTAAACCAGCCATCTGTACCTCCACAAAAAAGCACGATCTATACACAGTAGCAGATATGGGATTTTGTCATATTCAATCTAATAGGACTTACGCATTGACAAAAAATCCAAAATAGCATTTAGGCTTTTCAAGGCTTTTAGCCAAGTTTTCAGCCCTTTTTTTGACGATCGCAAGCCGATCTAGATGGGGTTGGCAAAGACTGAAACAGGCTGTTTGCGTTAGTGCATAAAGCAGTTTATTTGTACAGTGCGTAAGTCCTATCTAAGCTCTCTTGTGTGTCACATAGATGAGCTAGTTTTCAGTTTTCAGTTGCTAGGACAATTTATCGCGGTCTAACGGTGCGCTTGAGCGGCTGCAAGTAACTTATGCCATGCACCAAGATTATCCATCAGTCCGCTCCAAGCGAATTGTTAGGTTGGTGGGTTTTACGCGCAATTGTTGATTTAGAACGAATTGGTTCAAATTCTTCTTCCTCACCTGGCTCGATTTGAGTTCCATATTGAGTTGGGTCAAAAACATCCAAACTCAACCCCGATCTGAAATCTCCTTGAACAATTTGCTGTTTGTCATACGTGACTCGTTGAACCACTGTTGTACCACTCAAAGCATCTTGAGCGGAAAGGGTCAGTTGCAGTTTCCAATGATCATTAACCAAATCTTCCAGAGGTGAATTAGGCTCAACTACAACAATCCACATTGGCGGAATACGCCACATATCTTTGATTGCTATTCGAGAACCTAACGCAGCTTGGCTATCACTTTTTAGCTCAATCTTGCGTATCATGCGCCGTTGACCATCAGCGACATTTGCTATTTTTGTCAAAGTGGCTTGTGCAGATAGGTTAATGACTTGGCGCGTTCCAAGATTAACAACCTTGATCCGATAAATAGTTTGACCTCGCCTTTCCTCATCGTAACTTGGACTCTTTGAAATTACTTGAGACACTCTAACGTTGGGCTTGAGGAAATGGAGATATTTCCAGAAAATCCAAGATGTTATGAGTCCGCCTATAAAACCCAGAAATATTTCCATTCCTTTATCTTCTTCAATGATCTAAATATGAGCTAGGAAAGTTGTGCTTCGCACGATCAATCTATCGGATCTTATCTTTACTACTCATATGCAATTTAACGAATAATGCTTTCTCTCCAATAATCTCCATACGCTGCCCTCACCAATAACTGAAGCAACCTAACTTGTGTTTAGACTGATCTCGTCTATCTAACCTCCCTGATTCGGGTGATTAGGCTGAAAATTGTCTGGCTAACCCTCCCAAAGGGGCGATTAGGCTGAAAAACTTTCGGATAACTCCTCAAATCTCAGATTAGGGCAGACAAGATTCTGTATAACACCCCAAATTGGGAAGTTAAGCAGAATTACGCTTGCCCCAAAATAATATCTCTGGATTGAGAAAATAATCCTGTTGCTTTAGGAAATCTTCATAGTCAGTACAGAGCATCCCGCTGTAGTATTTAGCACATTAATACTACTTACCTCTCAGCAATCTAATCTATGGAACCGCGTCCCAAAAAACTGCTTGACCAAGTTCGCGATGCCATTCGGCTAAAACACTACTCCTACCGGACAGAACAAAGTTACGTAGCCTGGATACGACGCTACATTCTTTTTCATAACAAGCAACATCCCCAAGAAATGGGCGTTGCAGACATTGAAGCTTTTCTTAGTCATCTGGCAGTCTCAGAGCAAGTTTCTGCCTCTACTCAAAACCAGGCGCTCTGTGTCTTGACTAAAACGGAAGGTACAAGGAACGAGTCGATCCCCAAATGCCTGATTAACGTTTCTCCAAAAAATTGGCTATTCCAAAAAATCAAAAATCTGTGTAAGATGTTCCGCAGGTGGAGATCACGCCCCGGAAATCTGATTTGCGAGATCAAATCTCCGAGGACTTCCACCTAAGTTAATTGGAGTAACTTTGGAGGCGTTCATGATTGTACTACGTCTGCTTTGCGATGGGATCTTGAAAGGTTGGAATCAAGATCCTGCATACACTTCACACCACTGGGGAGCGTTTGAGCCGTCAGCGTTCCCATCCTCTTTGCACTAAACAGAGAGGACAAAACAACATGGCCGTTAGGAGACACCTTCCTGACTCGGTTTCGTTTAGCTTTGAGTTGCAATGCTCATTAGTGAGACGATATCAAGTCACCGTTACGTTGGATTTGCAGGATCGTTTGATTTTTGTACCTTCTGGCATTCTCTCGGATGTCAGGAATTGTATTGAAGAGTTTGTTGAACAATTGAGTGAAGTTGCTTCAAATCAATTAGCCTATCTCAAATGGGATGGCACGAGCGATTTGACGACTGAATATCAAGTGATTCGCGTGTTGGCGGGCTATCAAGTGCAGCGGTCTTTAATGAAGTTTGATATTGTCCTGGGGGCTGGTTCACTCATACATTTGGAGGAATTGCACAACCAAAAGACAATTCAACTTTAGAGATTTAGAGAGTCGTCGATCGCATACTCCACTGATTTACGGCTCTCTAGTCCAGCTTCGCTGATTCATCTTTTCTAATCAGCCCCTAAAAATGACAGAAGACTCGCCATAGAGGGAATACTCAACTCAAAATTACCAGATTGCGAGGGTAGGAGATTGACTCAGGAACGTGCATTTTGGCTGGCTTGGGCGCAAATTCCCAATGTGGGGCCGATTTTGATTAAGCGACTCTACCAGGAGTTTGGCAGTTTGTCAGAGGCTTGGGATGCTCGCCCTGATCAACTTCTAGCCGTCGAAGGCATTGGACTATTGACCGCAGAAGCGATCGCCACCGATCGCCACAACTATCAACCCGATCACCTGCTCCAACAGCACGAACAAAAAAACTCACAGTTTTGGACACCCGCCGACCCCGAATATCCCGCTTTGTTGCAAGAAATCCCCGATCCGCCGCCCGTTCTGTATTATCGCGGCAAACCTTCGATGATCAAAGATCTGACAGATTTACCTGCGATCGCGATCGTCGGCACTCGTGACCCTTCCGACTATGGTCGCCGCTGGACGCGAAAAATAAGCGCATCGCTGGTACAAAATGGCTTCATCGTCGTCTCAGGACTGGCAGAAGGCATCGATACCGAAGCTCACCAGAGTTGTCTAGAAGCCAGTGGTCAGACAGTTGCCGTCTTAGGAACGGGTGTCGATGTCGTCTATCCGTGGTCAAATCGCAAGCTTTATCAAGAACTCATTGAGAACGGTCTAGCCTTGAGCGAATACCCCAACGGCACGCAGCCCGATCGCACTCACTTTCCTCGACGCAACCGGATTGTGGCAGGGTTATGTCGTGCAGTTTTGGTGATTGAGGCTCCCAAAAAATCAGGCGCTCTGATCACAGCTTATCTTGCCAACGATTATGGACGCGATGTCTATGCCCTTCCTGGCAGCCTCGACAATGCCAAATCAAAAGGCTGTCTGACCCTGATCAGCAAAGGCGCACAGATGATTCTCGGCGAGTCAGAACTGCTAGAACTATTGGGAACGATGCCTCAACTCGATGCCGCAAAATCTGCCCAACCCTTGTTGGAGTTGAGTGCTGAATTGGCTCAAGTATTGCAATCAGTCGGCACGATCGTCACCCAATCCAATCTCGAATCGGCTGCCTTTGATGCGATCGTTCAGCAAACAGGCATGGCCGCCGGACTCGTCTCCAGCGCTCTGTTTCAGTTAGAAATGTTGGGCTTAGTGTCCCAACTGCCCGGAATGCGATACCAAACGCTTTAGGAGATTCTCTTTAATAGATTTACCCATCTTGTTAAAGATTTTGTTGTGCCCAAAGTGCTGCTTGAGTCCGATCGCGCAACCCTAGCTGAGACAAAATGCGAGACACATGATTTTTAACCGTTCCCTCAGCAAGATGGAGGCGTTGGGCGATTTCTTGATTGGTGTTTCCTTGAGAAATGAGTATGAGAACTTCGTGTTCACGATCGCTAAAAAGATGTCGATAATCTTGCTTTGGCAGAGGGGCAGAAATCTTTGAGAACACCTTAGACGCGATCGTAGGGCCGAGTTGACTATGCCCTTGATAAACCGTACGAATCGCTGCGGCTACTTGAGCAGACGGCGTACTTTTGAGCAGATAGCCTAACGCCCCAAACTGAAGGGACTGCCATACATATTCATCTTCGCTAAAGGTCGTAAAAATCAAAATCCGAACCCACGGATAGCAGTGATGAATCTCACGAGTCGCCGTCACGCCATCGCAGATCGGCATTCGCACATCCATTAAAATCACATCGGGCTGAAGTTGAGCCGTGAGCGCGAGCGCGACCGTTCCATTCTCCGCTTGTCCGACAACCTGCAAATCGTCTTCTAACTCCAACAAGTCAGCAAGTCCTTGCCGAAAAAGAGGCTGATCATCGACCAACAACAATCGAATCATTGTGGAATTTTTACTCGAAGTTGGGTGCCCTGTCCCAGTTGACTATACAGCGTAAACTCGCCGCCCAAGAGAGAAACGCGCTCCTCAATGCCCTGCAAGCCGAAGCCCGATCGCGGTTTTTCAAGCTCAAATCCTCGGCCATTGTCGTCGAGTTCGATGATTAAGGTGTTGGCACCTGTCCCAGCCTGAAGACTGACCGAAGATGCATGCGCATGTTTTTGAATGTTCGTCAAACCTTCTTGAATAATGCAATAGAGCGGATGACTGATGTTGAGCGGCAGATCGGGCAAATCGAGATCGACGTGCATTGCAAACTGCTGCGATTGATTAACCTGCTCGACAAGGGTGGTCAAGGCTCGATTGAGATTAAACGTCGGCTGTCGAATCGTCTGCACCGTCGATCGCACATCTTGTAAACACTGGCTCGATAAGCGTTTGGCATTCTCTAGAGCCTGTAGCGCTTTTTCGGGGTTGCGCTGTTGTAGCCGTTGAGCAACTTCTATCTGAATGTCTAGCGTGGTCAACGTGTGACCTAATGAGTCATGAATTTCGCGGGCGATGCGCGATCGTTCTAAACTGGCTGCGAGGGTTTCAACTTCTGTAGCAAGCAGTTCTGAGGTTTGTCGGCTTTTGCGCTCTGCCATCACCAACAAACTCATCAAAATTGAGAAGATGCAAGCTCCCAGATAATAAGCGATGTTTCCCATCAAAATGAGCTTTGGGGCATCCGGCACTTGAATTCCGTTCATTGTCAGCATCTCAGAAAACTGAGGAATGCTCCAGAGCGTGCCCACGACATAAAAAATGCTCGTTAATGCAATCGTTAGAACAACTTCTTTGAGATTGAGTAAGAAGCAGCTTTTGATAATCGACCAATGTAGGATTGCTGCGATCGGACTCACCAACGAAAGCCAAATCGCCAGAATTAGATTGATCGATACATAGATTCTTCTTTGACTAATCGAACCATTAATCGGAATAAAAAAGCTGAGAATAATATAGGCAACGCTGGCAATGCAGGTTTGAAAAGTGAGCGTTTGTGGATAGGCATAGCCTTCGCCCACCAATCCTAATAGCAGCCCAACACCGATCAGGCTCCAATCGAGATAACGTAGGGTTAGACTCAATGATTTTGGAGAACTGGTATCTAGCTGGATGGGCGATCGCATAATCCACACACGACTTCTTTCCCACGATTTTAGACTGAAATAATTCTGTTAGATCATGACTTTCGTCACGAGTTTAAACTCCAAACGTCATTGAGTTTCATGACTCTCAGAAATGGTCTTTTGAGTGTATCATCGCTATACTGAACTCGTCGCGACGTTTACCCATTTCATCGATGGTAGCATTCTTATACTTTTCTAATGCGATTCGTCACTCTGTTAGACTTTCTATTTCTATTAGCATTCTCATGCTGTGTCACGCTTGCAGTACCAATGCGCCAAACTCTTCTGCCGAAAACCCAGCGCAAGCCGCCGCGATCGAGTCAGTCGTTGCTTTGGGACGGATTGAGCCAGAAGGCGAAGTGATCAAACTATCAGTCCCCAACGCCCAAGATAGCCGAGTCAATCAAATCCTGGTTAAAGAAGGAGAGTTTGTGCGAGCGAATCAGGTGATTGCTATTTTGCAGGGCATCGATCGCCGAGAAGCTGATCTGCGAGATGCTCAAGCCGATGTGCGACTAAGAATCGCAGAACTTGAAAAAGTAACGCAAGGTGATGCCAAAAAAGCTCAGATTATTGCCCAGCGTGCTGCGATCGAGCGATTAGAAGCCCAACTCAAGGGGCAAATTCTCCAACAACGAGCCGCAATCGGCAGCGCGGAAGCTACCCTGAGAGAGGCGCGGCAGACCCTCGATCGTCGCCAATCTCTATTGAGAGAAGGGGCCATCAATCGAGCCGATGTCGATCTTGCTCGACGAGATGTAGCCACGGCTCAAGCCACGCTAACCGAACGCACTGCCGAACTCACCCAAACCACCACGACCCTGACCGCAGAGATTAATCAAGAGCAGGCAAAACTTGCCGAGTTGCAGGAAGTTCGCCCTGTGGATGTGGAGATTGCCCAGGCTCAATTGGAGAAAGCCTCGATCGCCGTTGAGCAGCAACAAGCGAATGTAAGAGATGCCCAGGTGCGAGTTCCGATCGCGGGACAGATTCTCAAAATTAATACCCGTGTTGGTGAGCAGGTCAACACCACCCAGGGAATTGTCGAACTCGCCCGCACCGATCGTATGTTTGCGATCGCAGAGATATCAGAAACAGACATCGCCAAAGTCCGATCGGGACAACAAGCGACGATTACCAGCGAGTATGGTAGCTTTGCAGGCGAGATTAAGGGAGTTGTTGAGCAGGTTGGCTTACAGATTGGCAAAAAGTCACTTCAAGATGCCAGCGCTGTTAATAGTCCTGTGATTGATCAAAATGCGCGAGTGATTGCCGTTAAAGTCAGAATTAACAAAGGTGATAACGCAAAAGTTGCATCACTAACGAACATGCAAGTGAAAATCAAACTAGAAATTTCTAAAAACGCGAACCCTGGTCAAACTGATCAAATTCCGACGGGTCGCGATCGCTAATCAATCCAGTCTTTTAACCTTTTGCCCTTATGAAACTGAGCAAGTTTGCTGTCTTTAAAGAGCGTCCTTTGGCGTGGTCGCAGCTATCGCATCAAAAAGTCCGGTTGACCGTTGCAATGGGCGGAATTGCCTTCGCCAATGTGCTGATTTTTATGCAGCTAGGATTTCTGTCACTCTTTAGCGGTGGCGCGACTGTTTTGCCTAAAAGTCTCAAAGGAGATTTGTTTTTATTGAATCCGAGTACAGAGTTTTTAGGTGCAAATGGGTTCGATCGCATTCGTCTCTATCAGGCGGCAGGAGTCAAAGGCGTGGCTGCTACAACTCCCCTCTACATTTCGCCCACATCCTGGTCATATTCTGCCGAAAAAAAGTCGTTTGAAGGGCGAGTTTATGCCTTTAACCCAACTCAATCGGTTTTTAATATTCCAGAGGTGATTGAGCAACAGCATCGTCTGACAGTTCCTAATCAGATTTTGTTTGATCGATTGGCTAAACCTGATTTTGGCCCGATCGTTCCACTGTTTGAGCAAACAGGATCGGTGAAGGCTGTTCTCAACAATCGTCGGGTGTCAGTCGTCGGGCTGTTTAGTCTAGGAAACTCTTTCTTTTTGGGATCAGGCAACTTAATCATGAGCGAATCCACATATGCCGAGTTGTTTGGGGCAACAGTGCTGCAACAAGTCAGTATTGGCATCATCACACTAGAGCCAGGAGCCAACCTTCAAGCGGTCAAAGCAGGAATCGAAGCTAACGTCCCCGGCATCAAAGCCTATACCCACAAAGAACTCATTGATAAAGAACTAAAATTTCAGGAAACAACCGCAGTCGGGCCGATTTTTGGGTTTGGCACCATCATGGGATTGATTGTAGGAGTTGTTATTGTCTATCAAGTCTTATATGCAGACGTGAATGATCATTTAGCAGAATATGCAACGCTAAAAGCAATGGGTTATTCTGATATCGCACTCTTGATTGTGATCTTTCAAGAAGCGATGATCTTAGGCGTGCTGGGGTTTATTCCAGGATATGCCGCTTCGTTGGGAATGTATGCGTTTTTGGGTCAATTGACTCGATTAGAACTGATCATGAGCCTTGAGATTGCAGTGACTGTTTTTGCATTAACGCTCGCGATGTGTCTGGTCTCCGCCGCGATCGCCTCTGGAAAACTTCGCTCCGCAGATCCCGCAGATGTGTTTTAGAGTATGCCTATGTCTCCCGTAATCTCAATTCGCAATCTCAATCATTACTTTGGTGCCAAAGACCTGCGAAAGTCAGTGTTGACAGACATTAATTTTGACGTACAGTCTGGTGAAATCGTGATTTTGACCGGCCCATCGGGTAGCGGCAAAACGACACTGTTAACCTTGATTGGGGCACTGCGATCGCTGCAAGAAGGTAGCCTGACCGTCCTCGATCAAGAACTCAAAAACGCAAACAAGCAAAAATTAAGGCAGGTGCGAAGTCAGATCGGGTTTATCTTTCAATCTCACAATTTGCTCAAATGTCTCAAAGCGTGGGAAAACGTTGCCATGTCGCTGAAACTACATCCACAAATTGCACTGCCCGATCGCCAAGCTCGATCGCTGTCAATGTTAGCGTCAGTTGGCTTGCAGTCCCGCGCTCATTACTACCCCGAAAATCTGTCTGGCGGACAAAAGCAACGAGTCGCGATCGCCCGTGCTTTAGTCAGTCATCCCCAACTCGTCTTAGCGGATGAACCGACCGCCGCACTGGATAGTCAATCGGGGCGCGACGTAGTGACGATTATGCAAAAACTTGCAAAAGAACAAAACTGCACGATTCTACTCGTGACCCACGACAATCGAATTCTTGACATCGCCGATCGCATTGTCCACATGGAAGATGGTCAATTGGTCAGCGATCAAGCAACCGTTGAAAAGTTGACACATTAGTTAGTTGACACATTAGTTAATTGACACATTAGTTAATTGACACATTAGTTAGATCGTTCCTTATTCAACTGTTAGGAGCGCATTTCTAACAAAAGCTCAAAGAGATGCAAATATTACTCCGGCAATCATGAGAGTGCATTTTTGAGGCTGAAACCCTTAAACATTTTAGATTGCCTCTGATAACTTTCATCGCCGGGTTAATATGAAGTGGCTTTATCGTGGCTTCGGAACTAGAGGCTGTGTGACCCGATCGTTTCCCAGTTCCTTGTCAAATCGACTGCCCAAAAACTGCTCTAAAATCTAAAGTTATTGAAAACGAATCTACGGGAATCGAGTTCGCCTTATATTCTGGACTTCGTTAGCGCATTAGTCCGGAGACATTAGTCCAGAGACCCAAAGTGTTTTCCTGTCTAAAGTCTAGAGTCCAAAGTTCAAAGTCTGTTATGAACAGCGTAAATTACAGAAAGGAGCTACTCAATGCAAATCAAAGACTCGATCGCCCTCGTTACAGGCGCAAACGGCGGGATTGGCACTCAATTTGTAGAAGCCCTGAAAGCAGGAGGAGCCGCCCGAATTTATGTCGCTGCCCGTAGTCCTCAAAAAGTAGCCGCCCTCGTTGCCCTTGATCCAGACTGCATTATTCCTGTTCAGCTAGACGTGACGGACGTGCAATCGGTAACTCAAGCTGCTGCCCAATGTCAAGATGTCACCCTGCTGATCAACAACGCCGGAACCTCACTCAATCAGGGAGTGATTTCTGCCCCCAGTCTCGATGATGCTAGAGCCGAAATGGAAGTCAACTACTTTGGGATGTTGTCGATGTGTCGGGCTTTTGCCCCAGTGCTTGAGAAAAATGGGGGAGGCGCGATCGTCAACATTCTCTCGCTGCTGGCTCGGGCCCATTTACCGTTTAGTGGCTCCTATAGTGCCTCCAAAGCTGCCGCTCTCTCAATGACTCAAGGAGTTCGCGCAGAACTGGCTGCCCAAGGAACGTTGGTTGTTGCAGTTTTACCCGGAACGGTAGACACGTCGCTTGCAAAAGACTGGCCCGATCCCAAAGTTTCCCCGGTCGAAGTGGTCAAAGTCGCCCTGCAAGCGGTGTCTGATGGAGTTGAAGATGCCTATCCAGGTCAGCAAGCGATCGAGGTGTCAGCCCAGTTACTCTCCAATCCCAAAGGAGTCGAGAAGTATATGGCCACCTTTCTACCAGGAGCCTCTTACGCAGGCGTGCAGGCTTAAAACTTGAATTGATAGATCGACTTACATCGGGTATGTTGAGCCAAGCGAAACGCACCGCAAACGGTTGAAATAAGCTGTTCTTCAATTAATTTTTCTTGCAGCTTGATTAGACCTGCTTTGAAAATAGAAGATTAAGCGGGTGATTGAGATCGGTGCGTTTCACGCGGCTTAACATACCCTACAGGTTTTGGCTTCGTTATTGGGAGACTTTTAGACAAGAATCCTGATTCTGTAGACTAAACAAGGGAGCAACTCGAATCGAAATTGTAGTGAACAACTTCATTGAATTTACATTAGCAGGACACAGACATGAAACCTCAATGGGATTGTTTCCTCCAAAACTTAGGCGAATGGCACGGCTCATTTACGCAACTGTCGCCCCAGGGAGAAACCTTGAGTGACACGCCTTCTGTATTGAGTTTGGAACTAGACGATCGCCAAACGGTGCATCTAAATCTACGTCGAGCAGGTAAGCCAGAAGTCAAGTTATCCTACACAACCGTGGGCGGCGGTTTGAAGTTTTTTGAGACGGGAGCCTTTTCGCAGGGGCCGATTCAGATGGCTCCGTTTTCGCAGTTTGGAGGAGAATTGGCGCTGCTGTATGGCGATCGTCGTCTGCGTCTGGTGCAACTCTTTGATCTCGACGGTCAGCTTGATTCATTAACGCTGATTCGAGAAAAACGCGCGGGCAGCAATGCTCCAGAGCAATCTCCCCTCACGCTAGAAAGTCTGCTTGGAGAATGGCACGGTTCCGCTACCACTATTTACGCCGATTTACGAGAGCCAGAAACCTACTCAACTACCCTAAATTTGCATCAAGACGGCAACCAAATTACTCAGAAAATCTCTTTTGATAAAACTAGGCAAATCACTTCTACAGGGACGATCGAGGGTTCAAAACTGCTGTTCGATCGCGGTTCCCAACCGATACAGGTTCTGCTCCTTCCTGATGGGGCTTCTTCGACGTGTCCAATACAAATTAGCAAAGGTAACCCTCTGTTTTTGGAAGTGGGATGGCTTGTAGAATCTGACCAACGCCAACGCCTAATTCGCAACTACAACAGCCAAGGAGAATGGGTGAGTCTAACGCTGGTGACAGAACGGAAAGTGAGTGAGGGTTGAGCGACCCCCTGCGGGCAACTTGAAGCGATCGTAGTTACGGCTCATCGCATCGAAACGAGTCAAGTATTGTCTGCTCAAGAGGAATTTCTGACTCCTCAAATCGTGTCTCAATCAGTTGGTGAGTGGCAAGGTCGCTCTTGGCAAAAGTAGTAGATAAGTCATCTGCTTAACCTCAATGGTTGACACCTCTTTGATCATAACGGTCTACAACCGCGAGCAATATCTGAGCCTATCGATCGAAAGCGTCTTAACTCAAACTGATCGCTCCTTCGAGTTTGTGATCTGGGATGACGGCTCTACAGATCAGTCGTTGGCGATCGCTCAGTTTTATGCGGCCCAAGATGATCGAATCAGACTGATTGCTGCACCTCACACTGGACAAGTCGATTCTTTAATCAAAGCGATCGCGCTCTCTACTGGAACCTATATCGGTCTTATAGATAGCGATGATTTACTTGCCGAAGAAGCTTTAGAACGAAGGCAGTCTACTTCAATATCTGATGGAGAATCCTGATAGAAGAGATAAGAAATTCATGTACCAGTTTTCCTTACGCTTATAGCTTGCTCACAGCAAAGAATTCAGTAAGTCACCGCTATTCTCTAAGTAGAATTCTTCTGAGTAGACATCAAGTGAAAGTTCCATCAACCACATTAAGCGGTGCCAGAAGTCTCCCTCAATGCAATTTTATCTCGCCCCGATCCCGTTGGTTTTCTTACAGAGAGTGGTAGTAATGAAATAGGACTTTCTACGGTAGGAATCTTCTTCTAGATACCTTACCTTCTTACATGAAGATGCCACACATTCAAAGTTACTGCAAGACTTTCAATTTTCTTACCTAAACCTACTCTCTGAACACGTTCGGCTGGTCAGCTAGCGAATTTTTCCCAGATTCCCACAACTGTAATGCCTCAATCCTCTCGCTCAATCTCATTAAAACTCGCTCTTCAACTATTGGGTGGAATAGAGCCTCTGCATTCACGACAGATTTGGTTAGGGCGACTACCCGAAGGACTCCCCATCGAGTTACCCCTATTAGAGCAGTCCCAAATTACTGCAAGTTTGTGTCAAGGCGCAGTGTTTACAATTTTAATGCAGTCGCCTCAGCCTCCCTGGGTCATCCAAGTCGAGTATTCTAACCGACTTCGCACCCTGGGCTGGCTTCAGAAGCGATCAGATGAAGACCGAGTAGATTTCAACCTATTTGTTCGTACGTCTGTTATGAGGCAAGGTTTAAGGCACGAGCCAACCTCCCTCCTCACGTTCTGTTATCGCCCACGGCCCCTTGCGGGTGACTCGGAGAGATTGCTTGCCCTCACCCTGCAAACTCGCCGGATGGCAGAGAATGTCACGTTCGTCAAAATCAAACTATTTGACGAGAATGCCTACCGCTCCCCCTGTCAGGCAGACTGGGAGACAAATCAACTGAATCAGCTACCGCTTCCTTATCTAATTCCACCCACCGATGCTGAGGTGCCACCCCAAGATGCTGATCTTCAAAGACGACGCGGGGGTGGGTCAAACGAAGACTGGTACAGCACTTCTAAAATTCAAACAGCGCTGAACAGCCTTGATTTGCTGGCTCATTACGAGAGTCAACTCACTCGACTAGGGTGGGTGCGACGAGCAGGGGAAACACAAGAACAACTGCTATGGAGTGTTTGGATGCTGCGCGATCGCCGCAACTATCTGTGGCAACTATTTCTTAGATTCGTCGTAGATAGAGACTGCCCCAATTGGTACACCGCTGACCTGGAAATGTTGAACTTAAGTACGGTTTTTGAAAGGTTCTTCCCTTCAGCGCCCACTCCTTCAGTTGCCTTAACGGAAGCAATTCCAGAAGCAATCCTGTGGCAATTCTTGTCTGACACCTTCCTGCCAGATGAGACCCAGCAGTTATGGATTGAGCAACTGCCCTCTACATTGCCCGTCTTATTGCGGTTTCCAGAGGACACACAAGTGTTGGGGAGCCTTGAGGATCGCAATGGGATTCGGGTCTTTTTGCAGGTGCCGCTTTCGTCCGAACAGATTTGTGAACAGTTAGCCGAGCAACTCATCAACTTGGGCTGGCAACAATGGTCGGCTTGGAATGATGATGCAGAAATTGGGTTTGAAACCTCTACACACTTGGAAACCCTTCGGGACATTTTTTTTCATCCAACTCAGGGAACTCAGTTCTCGATAACCGTTGACCCAGCTACGCTCAATTATTCCGATGTAAGCCTTTACTGGTCTCCATCACCTGAACAGATGAGTCCTTCACCAAGAGAAAGTATTCGATCACAAATTCAAAAGGAACTGAGTCAGAAGCCTATTCCATCACTAGCTCGTGCTGACCAGACTGAAGTCCGTCGGTCGAGGAGCAATAGAGATATTACTGTAACTACAGTGTGCATCACAACATCACTCTCCTCGGTAGCATTAGTCAATCATTACCATGTTGAGATGCAGCAAGCAGGCTGGCAGTCACAAGTTGTTAGTCAGAACGAAGACTGCCATGTAAGCCTTTGGTCTTTTACGGATGAACAAGGACAATGTTGGCAAGGGATTTTAAGTCTATTAGCAAGACCAGAAGGAACTCAGCATTACATTGGTTTTCTTGAGATTCAGCCACCAGAGGCTTGGACTATAGCTTGATAGCAAGAGATAAGCACATGCAACACTAGCTCAATGAGGTCTTATGCAATTCTTAAGCTTCAATATGCCTAACTTTTCCATGATTTTGGTAAAAAGTATTCTGCTTCTGTTTTCTCCGATTGGCTTGTTAGTATTTGCTGGCAGAGCGAGTGCCGAGAAGACCAGGGTTGGCCCAGGGACGTTTGAATTGAGATGTTTCAGTAATCAAGATGGCAGAACTGCGGTCGTTAATTGGGCAATTGATGGTGAGGGAGTTGCCAGAATTGGTCAGTATCGACTTGTCTTCTACAACATTCAGGGACTCCCTCCTAACAGATCAGACACCGGGAACCAAAATGCTAATGGGTCTACACAAGAGAGGAATCAATTTGAGGTGGGGTTCCCTGGCCCGGGGCTGTATGAGATATCTGTGGGAATTGAGTCAACTGATTCCTACATAGAATTTAATCCAGGCAGAGTATATTATGGCGACGAATGGAACGTGAAAACGTCGTGTTTGATAACTCAGCCTGATAGTTGCCCCGCGCTTGGATCTGCCAGCAGTGCTGATAGCAACGAAAATTGTCCACCACCAGAAGAACCACCCCCTCCACCACCCCTTCCTCCTTGTAGAAGCCAGAGTGACTCTAATTGCACCCCCGTATCGTCCCGTGGTTCTAGCCTTTTAGGAAAACAGGTTATTTTGCTGGGTGAGGTTACGGCTCATCGCACTGAAACGAGTCAGGCATTGTCTGCTCAACAGAAAGAAGTTTTGCCTCCTCAAATCGTGTCTCAATCAGTCGGGGAGTGGCAAGGTCGCTCTTGGCACAATTAGTCGATGACTCTAATGGTTGATACCTCTTTGATTATGACGGTCTATAACCGTGAACAATATCTGAGCTTATCGATCGAAAGCGTCTTGACTCAAACCGATCGCTCCTTCGAGTTTGTGATCTGGGATGATGGCTCTACAGATCAGTCGCTGGCGATCGCTCAGTTTTACGCCGCTCAAGATGATCGAATTAGACTGATTGCTGCACCTCACACTGGACGAGTCGATTCTTTAATCAAAGCGATTGCGCTGTCTACCGGAACCTATCTGGGTCTTGTCGATAGCGATGATTTACTTGCCAAAGAAGCTTTAGAACAAACAAAGGCGATTCTGGATAGCAACTCTGACGTTGGGTTAGTCTATAGCGATTATGTGACGATCAACGCACAAGGAAAGCCAGTTGAGTATGGTTCTCGGTGTCAGATTCCCTATTCGCGCGATCGTCTGTTGGTCAGCTTTATGGTGATGCATTTTCGATTAATGCGTCGAAGTTTGTACGATCAAGTTGGCGGATTTAATCCTGAATTTGAATTTAGTCAAGACTATGATTTGATCTTAAAGCTGTCAGAAGTGACTGACATTCATCATTTACCGCAACCTCTATATTTCTATCGCTATCATCAAGACTCGATTGATCTACATCGTCAAATTCAGAAAATTATTTGTAGCTACAAGGCTGCTCAAGAGGCTTTGGTCAGGAGAGGCTTGAGTGAGCAATTAGAGTTGACCGTAGAACTCTCTGCTCAGGTTGCATTGCTACAGAAATCTGGAAGTGCTACTGAGATGGACGAAGCGGAATTTGAAAAGTAGACAGCTTCCAAGACCCTGGCTGCGATCGACTTCATCAAGCTTTTTTCTCAACTCAATTCTAAGAAAATGATTAAATTCGCATCCTGAATGCAGAAATCGAATTGGGATCATGCACCTTGTGAATAAATAAAGGAACTTTAGTATTGCTCACTACAATTAGGGGCTAGTCACAATTTAGAACTCCGCCTAGTCTTAACAAAGAATGCGCTACAAAAACTCCTGTTATGACTAAAAAGAATTTGGTTGTCATTGGCAACGGCATGGTCGGGCACCGCTTTTTGGAGGAAATGATCGCCAAAGAAGCCTCCCAAAACTGGAACCTGATCACCTTTTGCGAAGAACCTCGTGTCGCTTACGATCGCGTCAACTTAAGTGGCTTTTTTGCCGGAAAAACAGCAGCCGATCTGTCGCTAGTCGAGCCGGGGTTGTATCAGGAAAATAACGTTCAAATCTACATTGGTGACAAAGCAGAACGCATCGATCGCATCCACAAGACAATCACGTCAGCGAATGGTGTGGTGATTCACTACGACAAAGTGGTGATGGCGACAGGTTCCTATCCATTTGTGCCGCCGATCGCCGGAAAAGACACCGCTGGCACCTTTGTTTATCGAACGATCGACGACTTAGAAGCCATGTCAGCCTACGCCAAACAGTGCAAAGTGGGTGTCGTGATTGGCGGCGGACTGCTGGGACTGGAATGCGCCAACGCGCTCAAAAATATGGGCTTAGAAACCCACGTCGTCGAGTTTGCCCCTCGCTTGATGCCTGTCCAAGTCGATGATGTTGGCGGAACTATTCTCAAAAACAGAATCGAAGCACTGGGTGTTGCCGTTCATACTCAAAAGTCCACGACTGAAATTGTGAGTGAAAATGGGCGCGTCACAAAAATGCGCTTTGCCGAGGGTGACGAACTGCCCACCGATATGATTGTGTTTTCTGCGGGGATTCGTCCTCGTGATGAACTGGCTAGAGAGTGCGGATTAGCCGTTGGCGATCGCGGCGGTATTGTCATTGACGATCACTGTCAGACTTCTGATCCTGACATTTTAGCGATCGGCGAATGTGCCCTTCACAATCATCGAATTTATGGATTAGTGGCTCCAGGATATGCGATGGCCAGTATCGCGGCTAATCAGCTTTGTAATCAAGGTAGCAACACCTTTACGGGTGCAGATATGTCTACTAAATTGAAACTGCTGGGTGTCGATGTCGCCAGCTTTGGAGATGGATTTGCCAAAATATCCGGTGCCAAAGAGTTTGCGATCGTCGATTCTGTCCAGGGCACTTACAAAAAACTGGTGCTGAATGAAAAGGGCGATCGCTTGCTAGGCGGCATTCTGGTTGGGGATGCGTCGGCCTACGGCACGCTGCTGCAACTGATGCAAAACCAAATCACACTGCCGCCTCATCCCGAAGATTTGTTGTTGCCGCCCCGCGAAGGAAAAGCCACCGTCTCAAAGGGCGTTGAAGGACTGCCCGACACGGCCCAAATTTGCTCGTGCAACAATGTGACAAAGGGACAAATTTGCAGCGCCATTCAAGAAAATAACTTCACCGAAATTGGCACCCTCAGAAAATTCACAAAAGCCGGAACAGGCTGTGGCGGTTGCGTTCCGTTAGTCACAGACTTGCTGAAGGCAGAACTCAAAAAAGCAGGCGTTGAGGTCAAAAATCATCTCTGCGAACACTTCTCCTACTCTCGACAAGAGCTATATCATTTAGTCAGGTCACAACACATCCAAACCTTTGAGTCTCTACTGGCGCAACATGGACAGGGGAAAGGCTGCGAAATTTGTAAACCTGCCGTTGCTTCCATTCTCGCGTCTGCGTGGAATGACTACATTCTCAATCAGCCTCACGCGGGCTTACAGGACACGAACGATGCGTTTCTGGCCAACATTCAAAAAGACGGGACGTATTCGGTGATTCCGCGCATTCCGGGCGGCGAGATCAAGCCAGAAATGCTGATTGTCTTGGGCGAAGTTGCTAAAGAATTTGGACTCTACACCAAAATTACAGGCGGACAGCGCATTGATTTATTAGGCGCACGAGTCGATCAGTTACCTCACATTTGGAAGAAACTAATCGACGCAGGCTTTGAATCGGGTCACGCTTACGGCAAAGCTTTGAGAACCGTGAAATCCTGTGTAGGAAGCACCTGGTGTCGATTTGGAGTGCAAGACTCAACCAGTTTAGCGATCGCTGTCGAACTCCGTTACCGAGGACTGCGCGCCCCCCACAAGCTCAAATCTGCCGTCTCTGGCTGCACCCGCGAATGCGCCGAAGCTCAAAGCAAAGATTTTGGCATTATCGCAACCGAAAAAGGATGGAATTTATACGTTTGTGGGAATGGCGGCATGAAACCACAACACGCTCAACTGATTGCTGAAGATGTCGATGAAGAAACGCTAATTAAATACATCGATCGCTTCTTAATGTTCTACATTCGCACCGCAAATCGATTAGAACGCACCGCTACCTGGCTCAACAAATTAGAAGGCGGACTGGATTACCTCAAACAAGTGATCATTGACGACTCACTGGGTATTTGCGCCGAGCTAGAAGCCGAAATGGAACATCAAGTTGCCACCTACGCCTGCGAATGGAAAGCGACGATCGCCGATCCTCAAAAGTTAGCTCGCTTCACTCATTTCATCAACTCCGACCAACCCGATCCCAGCCTCGTAAAAATTGAGGAACGCGGCCAAACCCGCCCCGCCTTTGAACACGAAAAGGAACTGTTGAAAACAGGCGATCGACTGTAAAAATCGATTGGTTCAAGACAAACCATTAACTCTGATTGATCTGCCTTCATCCCTCATCCTTCATCCCTCATCTCTATGATCCAAGCACTCCCAAATTCAGAAACCGTGACTCAGTGGATTACTGTTTGTTCAATTGATCAAATCTTACCGAATACAGGCGTTTGTGCCCTCGTCAAGGGAGAGCAGATTGCTATTTTTCGAGTCGGTGAAAGCGATGACGTGTATGCGATCGCTAACTACGATCCGTTTAGCAAAGCCTTTGTTTTGTCACGGGGGCTGGTGGGCGATCGCAACGGCGTTGTCAAAGTCGCGTCTCCCATCTACAAACAAAACTTCAGCCTACAAACGGGTCAATGTCTAGACGATGAAACCGTCAGTGTGCCAACCTTTCCCGTTCGAGTCGTCGAAATGCAGGTTCAAGTAAACGTTTTTGAGAACTAAACCGCGCCTTGCATTTTAGCTGTTAGCGTTTAGTTAACTTCTTTCAACTGCTGCGCCTTTGTGAATCCCCCAACCCGACGCTATGATTTGGACTGGTTAAGAGTTTTAGCTGTATTGCTGCTGGTTTATTTTCATGCGGCGGCTGTTTTTTATCGAGGTGAATTGGGCGAGTTTTATATTCAGAATGATCCGTTCAGTCCAGCCTTAACGGCCTTTATCTTTTTTGTTCATCAGTGGCACATGCCACTATTTTTTTTGTTGTCGGGGTCAGCCACCTGGTTTGCGCTCCAGGGACGATCGCCCCATCAATATCTCAGCGATCGCTTCAAGCGCCTGTTTATCCCTTTTGTATTGGGTACTCTGGTTTTGGTGCCGCCCCAGGTTTATTACAAGTTGCTCAGTCACCATCAATTTCAGGGGTCGTATCTTCAGTTTTATCCTCAGTTTTTTAATGGCATTCGTCCAAACGGTAATTTTGAATGGGCGCATTTGTGGTTTGTCATTTATCTGCTGGTGTTGTCAATCGTCGCGCTACCTTTTTTATTGCTTCTTAAGCGCAAGCAGCCTGAATACTCAAATTGGATTAGCTTTCTCGAAAAACCGGGAGCTATTTTCTTACCCGCTATCCCGTTAGCGATCATTGAAGGCACGCTGCGACCTCATTGGTTTGGCTTTCAAAATCTGTATGATGATTGGGCGAATGTGCTGCTGTATCTGACTTATTTGATTTACGGGTTTGTTCTCAGCTCAGACGATCGATTAGAGAAAGCAATCGATCGACATCCAATTCTCTCATTGTCGTTGGCAATCATCGGGACATTTATTTTATTGAGTTTAAGTATTGCAAATTTGCTTCCAGTGCGTGGCTATTCTTTTGAATATGTGTTGTATCAAATGTTTCGCGGCGTTCACTCGTGGTGTTGGGTGATTGCTCTACTCGCATTGGGACAGCGTTATTTAAGTTTTAACAACCGTTTTCTAACGTATCTCAATCAAGCCTCGTATCCAATCTTTTTGTTACATCAATCCGTTCTCGTTACGATTAGTTTTTATGTGGTTCAGTGGAAAATTGGGGTTGTAGAAAAGTTCTTGATAATTAGTACAGCAACTGTCGTGATCACGATCGTATTGTACGATTTGACTATCAAACGACTGAACTGGATACGCTTTCTATTTGGGTTAAAGCCTCAATAGAAGAGAACAAAGAGGAGAACCATGTCTCAGGTGTCGATTGTCATTCCTACGCTAGATGAGGCGGCTTGTTTAGAACGAACGCTGCGTCAACTCATGGTTTTGCATCCACCTGCCTGGGAAATTATCATCGTGGATGGTGGCAGTCAGGATGACACGATCGCCCTTGCACAACGTTATTTAGAATCAATTCATTCAGCTATCAAAACGAAAATTATTCAGAGCGATCGACGCGGACGTTCTCCTCAAATGAATGCTGGCGCGAATGCTGCAACAGGAGAAATTTTATGCTTTCTTCATGCAGATACCTGGGTGCCCAATGATGTCGTCTCAGTGATGGAGCAAACGCTAACAAACCCCCAAATTGCTTGTGGAGGCTTCATTTCGCTGATGGTTGGACAAAAGACTCGCTGGGGAATTTCGCTGCACAATTATCTCAAAACTTACTATGCTCCCTTGTTGTTTAGACCTCACTTATTTGTTAAAGGGCTACGCCTGCTGTTTGGCGATCAGGTGATGTTTTGTCGTCGAACTGATTTTTGGGACTGTGGCGGTTTTGATGAGGCGTTGCCGATTATGGAGGATGGTGATTTGTGTCGCAAACTGCTGCAAAAAGGGCGTATTTGGCAAGTCGATCGCGTGGTACAAAGCTCCGATCGTCGCGTCAAAAAATGGGGCGCTTGGAAGGCAACAGGCATCTATCTATACATCGGTATTCTCTGGGGAATTGGGGTTTCTACAGAGTATTTGAAGCAATTTTATGAGGATGTTCGCTGATTCAAACTCCAGTCATAGTAGAGATATTTGATTGAGGTTTTTGGGTTGATCAAATCATTCTTGAGATAGATGCGAATGTAGTCTTGAATCGAATCAGAAGCTTTGAGAAAATCAGCTCGATACCATTTAAAGATCTTGCTGCAATAAAGCGTATCAGCTTCCGAATCATACCGAACTTTTTCTGAATTATTAATAAATTGTTGAGCATCTTCTTCTAATTGCTGCTGAACTTTTTCGGGATAGTAAGCCTCATTTCTTAACAGCGGACAGCCGATCGATGCACAAACGATCGCAAAATGAATTCGAGGATCTTCTAAAGTCCTCAAACGCTGGTTTTCAATCTGGGCCAGGCTGTAATGTGTACCCGCTACAGAGTACGATCGCTGCATAAAAAATCTCAGAAACGCAATCCAGTTTGGAATTCCTAAGATGTTTGGACGAATTGAATCAATTGGATATCGCCGCAAAATTTTAGAAATCGTAAAGGCATTGTATAGATTAATCCACAATGCTAATTGGTCATCGATCGTTCCATCAACCTGATTCAGGGACGCAATTTCAGACAGCCAACTGGTTAGAGCTGCGGGCTGTTCTCGTTGCCAGGACTGATAATCTACTCGCCCCCGATCATCGACATATCGACGAAGTAAAGCATCCCACGGCGCAAAATTGATCATGTTTCCCCTTCTCAAGATAGTGGTCTATTGGCGGCTAACCGCTACTGTTGATCATGACTCAATTAAATGATCGGAGGCTGTTATGAAATACGATCGTCTCATCGTTCCTCCAGGTGCAAAAATCTCTTTAGCTAAAGATTATAATCCTGGATACACAGGTGATTATAAAGATAAAGCAGAAAGCGAAGGGAAACTTAAAAGTGATGTAGAGCGCTTGGCTGCTTTTCAAGATATCCTCTATGCACAAGATACTCATGCTGTGTTAATTCTCTTTCAAGCGATGGATGCCGCCGGAAAAGATGGCACGATCAAGCATGTGATGTCAGGCGTTAATCCCCAAGGCTGTCAAGTTTTTAGCTTTAAAGCTCCGTCTTCAGAAGATTTAGATCACGACTATTTGTGGCGATCGTCTAAAGCACTTCCCGAACGTGGTCGGATTGGAATTTTCAATCGTTCCTATTACGAGGAAGTGCTAGTGGTGCGCGTTCACCCAGAGATTTTGGCAAAGCAACAGTTACCTGCTCAAGCCGTTAAGGAAAACATTTGGAAACGCCGTTTTACAGAGATCAACAACTTTGAAAAGTACCTTGTTGACAACGGCATTATCATTCTTAAGTTCTTTCTCAATGTCTCAAAATCAGAGCAAAAGAAGCGGTTTTTAGCCAGAATTAATCAACCCGAAAAAAATTGGAAGTTTTCAGCCAACGATGCCAAAGAGCGGGGCTTTTGGGATGATTACATGAATGCTTATGAAGATGTCTTCAACCATACCAGCACTGAGGCGGCTCCCTGGTATATTATTCCTGCTGACCACAAATGGTTTACTCGGTTAGCAGTAGCTGACATCATTTGTACTAAGTTGGCTTCTCTCGACTTGCAGTATCCGGCTCTGAAAGAAGAACATCGGCAGCAGCTTTTAAAGGCAAAGCAGATGTTAGAAAATGAATAACCGTTAGGAAATGGGGAGGGTTGCTATTTTGGTTCTCGAATGTTTAAGAAGTCACGTTTTTCAGAGAGCTTTGTTGATTAGATTCTCATCAGTTTGCGATTCGTTTCAAAATTAATCTTCCCCATCTTCCTATGAAAGTTGCTGTCTTTAATACGAAGCCTTACGATCGCCAATTCTTGATTACTGCTAACTATGACTATGAGCATGATTTGGTTTTTTTAGAACCTCGTCTGAGTCCAGAAACTGCACTTTTAGCAAAAGGATTTCCAGCCGTTTGTGTGTTTGTCAATGATCAGTTGGATGCGCATGTTCTAGAGATTTTAGCCTCACATGGAACTCGATTAATTGCTTTACGCTGTGCAGGATTCAACAACATTGACCTCAAGGCTGCTGTCAAATTGAAACTAAGGGTCGTGCGTGTTCCAGCCTATTCACCCCATGCAGTGGCAGAACATACGATCGGACTAATGTTAACCCTTAACCGCAAAATTCATCGCGCCTACAATCGGGTTCGAGAGGGCAACTTTTCGCTAGAAGGACTGTTAGGATTTGACCTGCACGATCGCACAATTGGTATCGTTGGCACTGGAAAAATTGGTCAAATTGTCGCTCAAATTATGCAAGGGTTTGGTTGCCGAGTTCTCGCTTATGATGTGCATCCCAATCCTATTTGTGAGGCGACCGGGGCAAAATATGTAGACCTGACAAAACTGTTGACTGACTCAGATGTCATTACACTGCACTGCCCTTTAACCCCTGAGACGCATCACTTGATCAACCAGACCACGATCGCTCAAATGAAAAAAGGCGTAATGTTGATTAATACCAGTCGAGGTGCGCTGATTGATACAACAGCAGTCATTCATGGATTAAAGTCTCAAAAGGTTGGTTCTCTAGCTTTAGATGTGTATGAACAAGAAGCAGATTTATTTTTTGAAGACCTATCTGATCAAATTATTCAAGATGACTTGTTTGAGCGGTTATTAACCTTTCCAAATGTGCTGATTACGGCTCATCAAGCATTTTTTACTAAAGAAGCTTTGCAGAATATTGCCGAAACGACACTTTCAAATATCAGTGAGATTGAGCAAGGTCAAACATGTGCCAATCAGGTGAATTTAGAGCAAGCGATCGCTTCTAAGTAAGCAACAAAACTTTAGTTCGATCGCTACATTTTGAACTATTCAATGTTCTAGATCATGGTATTGTTCAGGTAAAGATTAGTGATATAGCTGTCCCATTTGGGTTGTAGAAGTTCGGTGGTTAGTGGTTAGTCGCCAATCAATGGCTGAGAATTAATCAGTAAGAACGTGCTATTTCAAAATTTTCACAACTGATTTAGGACTGCTATGGATTGGTGAACTATTTCTAAACAATGAGTGAGATACTTATCAACAAGTTAGGAAGAGAAGATGTGCCAGTTTCTCATCTAGAATCCTAACTATTAGAATTTCTACGCGATCGGGGAATAATAATAAATGCTCAAATGTGCCGCTTTGGGTCGCATTATTTATGAATCGTTCCTATGCTAAAGCCGCCATCGATTCCTCATCGCATCCCGCTACGCCTGATTTTGGTCTTGCCATTTGTCTTGCAAATCGTAACTGTAGTAGGACTGACAAGTTGGATCTCGCTTCGCAATAATCAAAGAGCAATTCATAACCTTTCTAGCCAGCTTCAAGCCGAGACAAGCAATCAGATTTCTCATCACTTAGATGGCTATTTACAGATTCCGCACCAGATTAATCAAACCAATTTAGCTGCGATCGAACTGGGATTACTCAACCTCAAAGACCTAAAAACCACGGGACAATTTTTCTGGAAACAGATGCAAATTTTTAACGTGGGTTATATCAATTTTGGCGGCAAGCAAGGCGAATTTATTGGAGTTGAGCGACTCGACAGTGGCAGTTTTTTGATCAATGAAAGTCGTACAGCATCACCAGACAAAACCTCTGTTTATGAAGTCGATCGCCAGGGACGACGCACCCGCCTCGAAGCCGTTTTGACCAATCAAGCCTCTATTCATGACGAAGGTTGGTATGCAGATGCCGTGAAATCGGGCCGTCCCACTTGGAGCCGCATTTATCAATGGCAAGACAAGCCGACTGTATTATCTATTTCTTCGAGCTACCCTATCTATGACAAATCACAAAAACTAGTGGGTGTGATCGGTGTGGATCTGATACTGTCTCAAGTCAGTGAGTTTTTGCGCGGTTTGAGAATCAGTCCCTCTGGTCGAACCTTTATCATAGAGCGCAATGGGTTGCTGGTTGCTAGTTCAGTCGGTCAACCGTTTGTGGTAGTCAACGGGGAAGCCAAAAGGCTAAGTGCCAGTCAAAGTGCAGATGAGGTGACGCGATCGACGCTACAACAATTATCTCAACACTTTGGCAATCTCAATGCAATTCAGGGAAATCAGCAGTTTAGCTTTGAGCGCGTGGGAGTACAGCAGTTTGTGAGCGTGAGTCCCTGGAACGATCGCTTTGGCTTGGATTGGCTCATTGTCGTCGTGGTGCCAGAGTCCGATTTTATGGAAGTGGCGCACCATAATACTCAGGCCACTATTTTCTTGTGCTTGCTGGCGCTGGTGGCGGCTTCGACGATCGGGGCAGTGACCTCCCGAAGGCTCGTCGAGCCGATTTTGAGAATGGTCAACACGGCGAATGCCTTATCGAGTGGAGATTGGCAGCAGCGAGTTCAGGACTCTCGAATTAGTGAAATTTCTCTGTTGTCCACTGCATTCAATCGGATGGCAGGACAGCTACAATCTTCATTCACCACACTGGTCTACACAGCGTCTCACGATGCATTAACAGGACTGCTCAATCGCAATTCATTTCAGCAAAAACTACACGAAGTCATTCTGCATTATGAAGAAAACAATCGTATTACCACTGCTGATTCTACCAGTAGTCTATTTGCGGTTCTATTTTTAGATCTGGATCATTTCAAGTTTGTCAATGATAGTTTGGGTCACTTGATTGGCGATCAGTTGTTGATCTCAGTTGCGAGACGATTGAGTTTGTGTTTGCGATCGATTGATATCATTGGTCGCTTTGGCGGAGACGAATTTATTATCCTTCTCAATCAAGTTACTGACATTACAGACGTTACGAGAGTTGCAGATCGTATTTTAGAAGAGTTTGAGCAACCCTTTAATGTGAATGGGAATGAGATCTTTATTGGCATGAGTATTGGAATTGTCTTGAGCACGATCGACAGTAAGCGCCCAGAAAGCTTTTTACGCAATGCCGATATTGCTTTGTATCACGCTAAATTAAATGGCAAAGCAGGCTATGATATTTTCAATGCAAACATGCATACGCAAGCAGTTGAGCGATTGCAGTTAGAAACCGATCTGAGACGTGCGATCGAACGGGAAGAATTTGAAGTCTACTACCAGCCGATCGTGCATTCACAAACCGCCTGCTTGACTGGGTTTGAGGCGCTCGTTCGGTGGAATCATCCGACTCAAGGACGGATCTCTCCTGCCAAGTTTATTCCCATTGCCGAAGAGACGGGACTGATCGTTAAACTGGGCGGTTGGGTGCTTCAGCAGGCCTGTTCTCAAATGAGCGTGTGGCAACAGCAATTTTTGGGCTGTCGATCGCTCACAGTCAGCGTCAATTTATCCGGTAGACAGTTTTTACAAATTGATTTATTAGAGCAGATTAATCACATTCTGATCGAGACGCAGTTACCGCCTCAGAGCCTAAAGCTAGAAATTACAGAAACGATTTTTATGCAGCGGGGAGAAGTCACACGGGCAAAAGTGGGTCGGCTCAAACATCTGGGCATTCAAATCAGCGTTGATGACTTTGGCACGGGCTATTCATCCTTAAGTTATCTGCATCGATTTCCGGCTAACACACTCAAAATTGACAGTTCGTTTATTCATCAGCTTGATGTCAGTGCTGAAAATCGGGCGATCGTAGAAGCGATCATCGTCCTCGCCCACAAACTGGGAATGGATGTCGTGGCCGAAGGGGTAGAAACGATCGCTCAACTCGAACCGCTTCAAACCATGCAGTGTGATCAGATTCAGGGCTACCTCTTCTCGCCGCCGCTATCCGCCAACCACATCACCGAACTTTTGATGACGCACTCGATATACTGTTGGAAAATTGACCATTAGCGCGAAACCGATCAACGAGTCGAAAAACGACGCACAGCAAACAGACTGCCCAACAATCCTACAAAGCCCCCAAACCCCAACAGAATCACAGGGAGCGCGATCGCATTCTCTGGTTTAAGCTGCAACCCTGTGGTCAAAAACTGCACAAAGTCGGCTTGCTGAGACAGTTGGTTTTGCAAAAATTGTTCGACACTGCGGATAAACCCCCAGGCGATCGTCGCGCCCACCACACCAAACGTCACGCCCTGAAGAATAAACGGAAAATAAATCCAGCTAGCGGTTGCGCCAACTAATTGCATGACTTCAATCTCGCGGCGACGAGCCATGACAATTAACCGAATCGTCGTATTAATCACCGCCATTGAGGTCAGCGTCAACATGCCCGTAATCGCCAAGCTGACCCAATTTAGTCCGCGATTGAGTTGAGCAATTTGCTTGACCGCTTCATCGACATATTGCACATTGTCCACGCCGCCCAGCGCTTTCAACTTTTTGGCAAGTGAGGGCACCTGTTCAGAAGACTTTGCCTTGACCTTTAGCTCATCGACAAGCGGGTTGCCTTCTAGCTGCTGGGTCACATCTTTGAGGTCAGAAATGCCCAATTCTTTAACTAAATTCGTCCAGGCTGTTTCTTTAGGAATGCTCTGAACGGCGGCAACTTCGGGGATTTTTTCGACGATCGGCTTGAGGGTTTCTGCGCCCACGCCCGTGTCGAGATAGACCGAGACTTCTAGCTGGCTGCCAAACTGATTGAGTAATCCTTCTAGTTGCCACGAAGTTTGCAGTCCGATACCAAACAAAAACAGCAAAACGGTGACGGTGCTGATGGCGGCCCAATTCATCCAGCCGCCGCGCTGCAATCCTAAGAGCGTTTCTCGCAGCAGGTAATCTAATTTAGTAAAAAAACGAAACACGGCTTTTCAGGTGATTTGTAATCTCCGTCATTTTTACCATCAAGTTGACAAATTACAAAAAAACTTGAGGTGCTGCTATGAGGAATAATTTGTAGGCGTGAGATGGATCAACTCAGACCTTCAAACAATCAACCTGGTGGTTGAAACCGCAGCAAAGGAATGAGAATTGAATAATACCGAATTGTGTAGGGTGTGTTGAACGATACAGAAATGCACCGCCAACGGTTGCGATTGGTGCGTTTTGTGTAGCCCAACACATCCTACACAGGGGTCGGTTTTATTAAATCTACTTAGGGAGCTGCAAACAAATAACGTCCCATCGCTTCGATTCTGACCCGCCCTTTGACTGAATAATAGCTTCGCAAGAGCCTTCGGCTACGGGGCTAACAGAACGAAGTCCACTAAAGGGACTAAACAGCCTAGGAGAGAGGTCTTCAGTCCTTTTCAAAGGACTTTGCCCGGTTAGCCCCGACTTTCAGTCCGGGGTGGGTGAGCAACGGAGCAGAGAGACTTTTTCGGGGACTTTATTAAAGCGCAACTCCCTTACAAGCGCTGACGCTGCCGACTGAGAATGCTCATCACTTCTCCGGGCACCGGGGCAGGCAGCAAAGCACTCCAATCATTGACTTCGGCAAATCCCCTTGCGTGTAGATTGTGAATCGTCTCGGTCACACCATCAGGAGAACTGATGATCAAGATGCGAACCGACTCAAAGGTGGGACATCGCTCAGGAATTTCAAACTCGGCGAGAACGTCCTGTAGCTTGAGGGACGTTTGGGGATGCCTGACCACCAGCGTTACTTTGGGAATGGATTCGGGAAAATAGCGTTCTTGAATCGCTTCTAAAATTGCGTAGGTGAAATCGCAAAGCCAGAACCCTGCGTTCAAAATAGCTTCGGCCATGAGGATTGACTCCAATTAGGTTTTGCAAGAAAACCCAAAAAACTAGCCACCCCGACAAGCATGACAAGTCAGAGCGGCTATGGGAGTGATAAGATCCTCCATTAGCCCTCTAGACTGGATAGATCAGTCCTGCGGGTTAGCTGCCCTTGGTTGTTGTCAGCAATCTTGGGCGGCGACAGACTAGATTTTTTGGGCGACCAGATTGCCTCATCGGGACGAAAAGGCAACCTTAATCTGAGAGAATATCGGGATTTTTGGTTCGCGTCAAGTAAATTTCAAAATAACCTGGCGGTTGAAACCGCGGCTAAGAGAACAAAACCCGCCTTCGCGGGTTAGAACGCTCTATTGATCAGTTAGATATCGGGATTTCCCAGGAAGAAATGTCTGTGCGTTGACGATGGTGATCGGCTTGATTGTGAATGTAGGCAGCAACAGGATTAAGGTTTTGTGGATTGACTGTGAATGCAGCGTAACTTCCTTGCCACTTAAAGAAGCGATCGGGTTTCATCTGATGCGTCATACAGTGAGACGAACTTCCTTTGATTTGTTTGACAAGGGTCGCGATCGCCAAACTTGAAGAAAACCCGGTTAGCAAATGCATATGATCTGCAATACCGCCGATCGCGATGATTTGACATTCCATCTGCTCACACTCATACACAATCACGTTATAAAGTGCTTCTTGAACATCTGGTGTAATGAGTGGCAGTCGATCCCACGTTGCCCACACCAGATGCACATACAACTGTGTAAAATTGCGCCTCACACTTTCCTACCCCTCTTTTAGTCCGCGAAGGCGGACTTTGTTCTCTTAGATGCGATTTTAATCGCCCCTATTTGTCTTTATAACTATTCCCAAATCAAATCTACAGGTTTACGTCAGGGGGAATGATAATCCGATCGACCACATGAATCACACCATTGTTGGCTCGAATATCAGGCTGTGTCACCTTTGCTTCATTCACCGTCACTTGGGCTGACTTGACTTGAATATCGATCGTTTTACCTTCAACCGTTTTCACATCTCCTGACTTCAACTGGCTAGAAGTAATCTCACCCGGAACAACGTGATAGGTCAGAATGCGAGTCAAAATTGCGCGATTTTCAGGTTGTAAAACCCGTTGTCGAGTCGCCGCCGGAACGGACGCAAACGCCTGGTCAGTGGGCGCAAATACCGTATATGGCCCCTTTCCTTGCAAAGTTGAAGTTAGCCCTGCTGCTTGAATCGCCGCCGTCATCATCTTTAACGAAGGGTTAGCAGAGGCCACATCCACAATGCTGCCCGATGTCTCGCCCGCTGTTTTGTTGGTTGGCGACGCGCTAATCGTGGGGGGTGTAGTCGGAGCGATCGCAGGGGCATTCTGCGCTGGAGTCGGAGAAGTATCAGCGGGGGCTTTAACCATCTCTGACGCACAGGATGCCATCACAGGAATCAACAGTGCGATCGACATCGCCAGCCGCCCAGCGCTTAATTTTTTTGGAATAAATATTTGCACAGCTTACACTCTCTTCTACTTTTTCCCACCCCACCGTATAAATATCTACCTCATCAGGCATCTACCAGCAGTGAGAGGTTGAGAATGCCAATTATGTCAATTGACCTATCCGTAGAAACGCCCAACTTCAGTATCAAACAAGGAGATCGTGCTGATTGATACAAGTTTTTCAGTATAAGAATACAGTTAAACTACAACCCCACTGCAATGACGGACTTTGGATTGATTGCTACGTTAGCGACTTCACAACAGCCCAGACTTGATCCTAATCAGGCTCAAAATCAGCCGTCGATCACGCTGTCTCAAGTTGTTCCTATTCAAGTGCAGCCGTCCAGAGTCGCGCCATCTGTTTCGCCAGAGCGGGAGATTCAGCCAGAGTTTAGTCAAAAAGCAGCCCAGGAAGCAGAAACACGCCTAGAAAAAAATCAGGCAACTGTAGAGCAGAAGTCTTTCACTGAGCAGAATTTGGTTACTTTGCCAGAAGTTTTAGAAAGTTCTACTGCGGTCAAATCAGAGAAGGTTGAACCTGCGATCGCCTCCAATCTAGAAGCTTCAATCCTCTCAAACCCTCCAGAAAATTTGTCTACTCCTCCAGAAGTTTCCTCGCCTGTCTTACCTGCTGTTGGCTTATCCGCTCAAAAGCTAGACGACGAGCCATCAATGGCGCAGGTCAATTCTGTCTCTCAACTTGCAGATGTACAGCCGATCGATTGGGCGTTTCAATCGCTACAAACCCTCGTCGAGCGATACGGATGCATTGAGGGCTATTCTGACAAAACCTTTCGCGGCGTTTACCCCAGAGGGGGAACTGCTTCGCAACGGGCCCTGACTCGCTATGAATTTGCGGCTGGATTGAATGCTTGTCTGAGTCGAGTGAATGAATTGATCGCCAGCACTTTTGATGATCAAGTCAAACGAGAAGATCTGATCACGCTGCAAAAACTACAAGAAGAATTTGCGGCAGAATTAGCCAGCCTGCGGGGTCAACTGGATGCCCTGGAAACGCGAACAGTGACGCTAGAAAAAAATCAGTTTTCGACCACAACCCGCTTGTTTGGTCAGGCAATTTTCTCAATCCAGGGCAGCAATGAAGTCGGAGCCGATTTGTTTCCTCGCGATGGCATCCAAGAGCGCAGCGGCAAGTCTGAAATCACCTTCAACAATCACGTCGAAATCTCACTCGCCACCTCCTTTCGCGGCAATGATCTCCTGCTCACAGGACTGCAAACCGGAAACTTGCGATCGTCTGCTCCCCAACTCTCAACCAACATGGGACGGCTCGCCTACGAATCAGAACTAGACAATCAGCTAGTCCTCAGTGATTTGTCGTATCGGTTTCCCCTTAGCGATCGTTTTGGCATCGTGGTCGGGCCGGCCGGAGTGAATGCGGCCAATACCTTTCGGGGCATCAATCCGCTCGAAGGGTCGGGCGACGGAGCATTATCACTGTTGGGCCAGCGCAATCCCATTTTGACGATCGGCAGTGGCACCGGAGGCATCGGATTTGACTGGCAAATCGCTCGTCGCGTCAGTTTGCAAGGAGTTTACAGCGCAGAAATGCCCGCTTTTGCAGGAGACAAACGGCAGGGCGGATTGTTTGGCGGACGTTACACGGCCGGAGTTCAACTGTCGATCGCGCCGACAAATACGATCGAGGTTGGCATCAATTACTTGTTTTCTCACTCGCCCGACGGCTTTTTGGGCAACTGGGTTGGCGATTCTCAACTGCTGTCACCCTTTGCCCCCACCCACAGCGAATTTAACACTCATGCAGTCGGAGCAACCGTCGCCTGGCGCGTCAATCCCAAATGGACGATCGGCGGTTGGGGCGGTTGGACAACTTCATCAGCGGTGAATGTTTCAGGCTCGGTCAAAACGACAAACTGGATGGTCTTTTCTGCCTTTCCTGATCTGTTTGCACCGGGCAATTTGGGGGGCATTTTGGTGGGCCAGCCGCCTAAAATTACCTCAAGCACGCTACCTTCTGGCTACAACTTTCCGCGATTTAGCATTGACGGCGAATCTGGGGGACAGCCTGACAGCGCACTTCACCTAGAACTGTTTTATCGAACCAGGTTAAGCCCTGCGATCGACCTGACTCCGGGTGTGCTGGTTGTCTTCAATCCCGGTCACAATGCCGCCAACGACACGTTAATGATCGGGGCACTACGAGCCACATTTCGATTCTAGTTTTTTATCAAGAATGATCATGCAAACAAAAATTTTCAAATACGCTTGGATGATTGGGAATGGAATCGCGATCGCACTCATTCCCTTCAACGCAGTGGCACAAGTCACGATTAACAGTACCGGAACCGTCAGCGGAACAATCACACCACCTAGCCGGAATCCCAATTTTAATCAAGGAACCACGCGAGTAGACACAGATAGTCAGGGGCGTTATTTTCGCAATGGAGTGCTGGTTTTCTCGGCTCAAGACATCAATCCCAATCTGGTGCGAATGGATAGCAACGGGCGATATTTTGTCGATTTTCGAGGCATTCCAGTAGTCTCAACCGATGGAACGCTTTTATCTCCAGTTTTATCCAATGGCGAATTGCAGCTAATTCAGCGATCGAACAATGCCGCCCCTGTTAAATTTCACGGCAACATTCAGGACGAATTTGTGGTGCAGGGTCAATATACTGGAACAGCAACCGATCCCAAAACCGGACAACAATATCAAGGCACCTTTAACATTCGAGGACAGGGGCCACGATATAGCGATCGTAACGGCGGTTCGAGTCCAACGGTGTTTGATTTTCGGTCACAATACAACTTTCAGGCAACGCCTCAAATTGCTCCCCAGCCAACTGTCTTCTCGTATCCGGTGAACAATATGCCCGTTCAGTTAACCATTACGATACCAAGTGGATTAGCTCCGATTTCCCCCAGCGGAACGCCTCCCATTAGCAATCCGCCTCTTATTAGCAATCCGCTTCCTATCAGCAATCCACCTTTTATCAGCAATCCAAATCCTGTCAGCAATCCAATTTCTATTAGCAACTCAGCTACTAATTCAGTTTCCCAGGCTTCTCCTATTGATGTAGGAAGTGTCTACCGCAACAATCAATTTTTTGAAGTCAATCGAGTCGTTTTAGAATCTCAGAAAGCGTCTCCAGTTGCCCCCCGAAGTCGTGTTCTACTACGGTAACCGATGTGTGTTTTACGGCTCACTTTTGCATCGATAGCCTTGATAAGGAACACCCACTCGGTAGTAGCGATCGAGATCAATCTGACAAAGCGTTGAATTGAGAGAAAGTTGAGTCGGAAAGTCTGATTTCCTCAGCCCAGGAGCGATCAACCATAAATTTTGTGGAATTATCTCAGTTTTGAGGGCTGGCAATTTGCGCCAAAATGATTCGTAACTTTGTGTCGATCGCCCCAAAAAAGCAAAATTCGTGCGATCGGAATGGGGCGGTCTCTTCGAGGCATTTGTGAAAGGTCGCTCCAACGCCAACGCAAAACTCAAGCCCAACGCAATCTCTTGAAAATCCTCATAGGCCATGACAACCACCGATGAACCAGACGTGAGCATACTTGAAGCGACTTGCTGGGGATGATAGGGCTTGAGAAAGACGCGATCGTTGACTACAAATCCACAACTGATGAAGCCGACGATTAGCAGGGTGAGGAGTGAGGAGTGAGGGGTGAGGGGTGAGGAGTGAGGAGGGCTTCTAAATTGGTCGGTGCGTTTTGCAACTAGACTTGCGCCCAACAAGGCACAGATAGCTGGATAGTAGATGAAATTGTAGCGGGGAACCTGTGTAATATCTTTGCCCAAGCCGTACACGATCGCCAGAAATTCTATTAACACTGCCATGACAAAAGTCGTTAGTATCAGCGTTTCCCAATGGGTGTCTGGGGCATTCCAAAGTCGTTTTATTCCCCTTGACACTCGCCATACCACCCAACCGCCAAACAGCAACATCAACAGCGCAGACGGAATGGCTACCCAAAGTGGTTGAGTCTCGACAGGTAGCGCGATCGTCATCAACAACCATCCGGCAGCTAATTGATAGAGCGGCGCGATCGCTTGTATCCAAATAGGCTGAGTAGACTGCAACCAATCGGTTTCGGGGCGACTAAAATGACTGACAAAAGTTGGTAGCCAGGGAAGATAAGTGAGTCCAATTCCGCCAACCGCCAAAATCAAAGGAAGAATAGAGCGTCGGGAATGAGTGAGCTTGAGCAGCACAATCAGCGTGAGAATTTGAGCGATCGTCGCCAAAATAAAAAAATAATGGACATAAAACCCAACGCTGTTCGCAACGACCCATCCCAGCCAGACTCCCCAGTTTTGTGGGCGCGATCGCAGGTCTTGTCCAATTCGCACCAGTCCCACCAGCGACACCGTGATTAGCAACATTGGGATCGTATAGTGACGCGCTTCTTGAGAAAGATAAACTGCAAATGGAGATACCGACATCACAAACGCTGCGGACAACCCTGCTGGAATGGAAAAAGCAACGCGATTTAGATAGTAAAGTGCAGCAACTAGAAACACTCCAGACAATGCTGGGAGCGATCGCACATTCCACACCCACGAATCAGACTGCAACAATCCAAGCCAGTTGTGTAACCAACAAAAAAACAAAGGCGGATGAACGGACTGTACAGAAATCGTTTGAGCAATGTCAGCGCAAGTGGAATCGGATCTGAAGGTAAACACCTGCTCGATCGCATTCAGCGAAACTACTTTCTCAAGCGGCACGTCGTAATAATTTCGCCCAAAGCTAAAGAGCGCTGTGATCACTTCATCCATCCAAAGTGGCTTGGCATCCAGATTCCAAAATCTCAAGGCAGCCCCAATGAGAATGGCAACCAGCAAAATTAAGTAATGCGAAAAGGCTTTCATGTGACGCGCTCCTCCAGTCTGGAGTCTACACTAGAAGCGAATCGATCGACAGACAGGTAAGTTTTCAAATGAATCGCTGGGTCACGTCACCGCGCATCATTGGCTTAACAGGAGGTATTGGCATGGGCAAAACCACCGTCTCTAACTACCTCGCCCAAAAACATCTGCCAATTTTAGATGCTGACCTGTATGCCAGAGATGCCGTCCAGCCTGGAAGCCCAATCCTAGAGAAAATCGTCGATCGCTACAGTTCCAAAATTTTGCGCTCAGATAGCACGCTCGATCGCACTCAACTCGCCGAAATCATTTTCAACCAACCTTCAGAACGCATCTGGCTTGACCAGCAGATTCATCCCCATGTGCGGCAAGTTCTCACTCAAGAGCGCGATCGCTTGATTCAAAAATTTGGAACGATCGTGCTGGTGATTCCTTTATTATTTGAGGCGCAAATGACCGATTTGGTGACAGAAATTTGGGTCGTGTTTTGCCCCTTAGAGCAACAGATTCAACGACTTATTGAGCGCGGTCTGACTAGAAAACAGGCACAAGCGAGAATTGACAGCCAAATGGCGATCGCTGAGAAATATCATCAAGCAACTATCACCCTAGATAACTCCTCAACCCTGGAGAATTTGCTAAAACAGGTAGACTCGGCCTTAGCGCTAAAGTCGGAAGCAGCCACACCTCCGCCATTCTCAGCTTGACACCACGCCACATCCGACAGCTACACTGGGCTAGGTTTTTACTCCAACTGGCTAGAAACTCCTGATTGCCTCTACGGTCGAGTAACCCGCAAAAACAATCCTCATCCCTCATCCCTCACGACTCTATGGGCACAACGCTAGAACAGATCGCCACTTACTTGACTAAAAAAGGCTGGAAATATCGACTTGATCCCGAAGAGTGCCGCATTCTCACTGGCGTTTATGGTGAAAACATCGAAGATTTTCTCATCGTGATCCAATTGGATGAAGACGGAGAATTTTTTGAGCTATTTGCCCCTCGTGTGCTGGCTGGCGTAAAGGATCACCCACACAAAGATGCCATTCTCCAGACCATGCTCTGTATTTCATGGGAAACCAAAATGCTGCAATGGGAGTACGATCCCTCCGATGGAGAAATTCGCGCCATTATTGAGTTTCCGCTAGAAGACTCCATACTGACTGAGCGACAGTTTAATCGATGTCTCCATAGTCTGGTGCAACTGGTTGACGAACTCGCCCTCCCCCGCCTCAAAGCCGTTATGGAAACGGGAGAAGACCCCGGTGACATAGAAGAAGGCGAACGGCTCCTCCTCACACTGCAAGAAGAAGCCCCTGGACTGCTAACCTTACTAGAACGTGCAATGGAAGCCCGCAAACGACGTGGCAGACTCCCTGGCGAAGAAAAAGAGGTCGAAGAAAAAGACGAGTTTTGAGATTGGGGACACTACTCTTCGATCGCTTCTCCCCCCACCACCACATCTCGAATCCGCAAGCTTGGGCCACCACATCCCACGGCTAAACCGCTCTGCCCTCCTTTGCCACAGCCGCCCGACTCATCCCAATAAAAGTCATCCCCGATCGCTTCGATGTCTGCCAGCGTCTTGAAGGCATTTCCAGAAAGCGTCACGTCTCGCACAGGTTCAGCAATTTTGCCGTTGCGAATCATCCACGCTTCCCCTGCCGTAAAAGTAAACATCTCGCCATTGGTCATACCGCCGAGCCAGTTGCGGGCATATACGCCTTCTTGAATGTCGTTGAAGAGATCTTGCACAGGTGTCTTGCCTCGCTCGATCCAAGTGTTAGTCATACGGACGATCGGTGGATAGTGATAGTTCAAACAGCGGGCGTTTCCGGTCGGCGTTTCCCCCAGTTTGCCAGCCGTCTCGCGTGAGTGCAGTCTCCCAGTGAGAACGCCATCGGTCATTAGCTGAGTCGTCGTCGCTGCTACACCTTCATCATCGTAAAAATAGCTGCCTCGATGCTCAGGGATTGCCGCGCCATCAAAAATCTGCAACTCAGACGGGCCAAACTGCCGTCCCAGACTCATTACTTCCAGCAAATCGGGATTCTCATAGGCCATATCTGCTTCTGAGAGATGCCCAAACGCTTCATGCACAAACAGTCCAGTGAGAATGGGATCAATCACAACGGTGTAAGTGTTGCCCTTGACAGATGGCAGGGAGAGGGACTGCACTGATCGCTGTGCCGCTTGATGAACCTGCTCGTCTAATCCTTCCAGATCTTCGTAGGCTTTGCGGGAGCCGATCGTTTCTCGTCCCGTTTGCACTGTTTCGCCATCACGAGCCGTCGCCGCAAATCGCATCTCAATGTCTACCCAGGACTGCTCGATCAGGGTGCCTTCGGATGTCGCCAAAACAATTTTCTGGGCACTGTCGCCATACCGAACCGAAATCGTAGCAATTTTCGGATCGACGCTTCGCAGAATCTCGCCGTAGTATTGACAAAGTGTTTTCTTGCGAGCTAGCGTAATTTGCCGGGGATCGGTGCCCGTGAGCGGCAAGGTGCAAATATCCTGGATGGGCGTAATGGGCGCAAGAATCGTTTCGTCACAGCCTACAATTCGAGCAGCGGCGATCGCTTCCTCGATTCGATCCGCCAGCGTCGCAAGCTGGTTAAAGCTGGCAAATCCCCAGCCGCCCTTGTAGCAAGCTCTCACCTGCCCGCCCAAAGAGATCCCTTCGCTCAGGGTTTCAATTTTGTTTCCTCTGAGCAAGATATCAGTTCCTTCGGCGGACTCTAGACGGATCGCTAGGTGGTCAACTTGAGAACTGTAGCGCTTGATCAGATCAGAGAGAAGATTTTTGGTGTCAGCTAAAGCAGTGATCATCGCAGTCAAGGGGTGAAGCAACTGCTTCCATTCTGCGATCAATCGAGACTTGTTGCAATTGGGAAGAGGACAGGAGAGAAACGGGGAACTCATCCGTCTCGATCGCGCCCTCTTCTCAATCTAATCTTTGGCGTTCCGCAGGCGGATCAATTGGCGACGCATTTGGGGTGAGGCTTCAATTTCGGAGATTTCTTGTGCCTCGACCTCAACCTGAAGCGGTTCCATATATTCGTCACTTCCGCAAGTGAACGCATCAATTAGAATTTCCAGGAGTTGTTCCCGGTCTTTCAGTGCCCCTTTCTCCTCAACGAGCCTAAATTTGAGGTGAATCTCACACTCGTAAACACCCACCTCATGATTCGTAGGCTTGTAGTCCAAGGAATCGTACTTCATCGTATGAAAGCAGTCCCTATTACGCTGCAATTGGATAACAGTTTCAAATCAGGTTTGGCGAAGCGTCTAGATCGAATCGCTTTATTTTAAGCAATCAAAAGTAAACAGTCCTTTCATTTAACCAAACCTAGCATCTTCAGAATGAAATTCAGATCAGCAAGATAGCTGAATCGTGTTAGAAAGTTGGAAATTTTGGGTCGTACAAAACGTTGGCTTAATGCCTTGAAATAGACCACAAATTCCCTTCTGTAAGAGCGCTTATCGATAGTTATAGGGGAGCAATTGTTGATTTAGTACCGTAATAACACTCATCTTTGAATGATTGAGAATTTCTTCAACCTCGTAAAGAGACGGAAAGAAACACACCTTCTGCCAGATGATTCATCCTTTTTTATGAGCCTTCGATCGTTCGACTCTAGGTAGATTTTTTGTAGCGAATACAGACAGGTTCGATTTTAAAATCGTTAGATTTTTTAGCAACTCTAAAGGATTAGAAAAATCGATTCGGTGTCTACAAGAGCAGCAGTGGTATTGGTTGACACTGTAGCATCCCCGTATACTTATTCTACTTAAAGGTAGTGCCGTGTAAGAAGCGAGAATAACTCAAGCGCCTTAAGTTCAAAATCCCCAAAAATTGCTCTAGTCTACACAGAACTGACTAATTAGCAAAGTATAAATCTGTCTCGATCGCAACACCCTTTTTTGTACCTGGATGAAGGTTAGGTTAATATCAATTTCAAAGTCGGTTTACACGCACTTCATTAATCCAGTAATCCTCGAAAACCGATGTGACTTATTTAACCGAAACTTTTTTGTGGTAGTTGTCTACGACTAATTTATAAGATTGTTTTTTGAGAAGTTAGCCCGATAGAATGCTACAACCTACAAAATCAGCAATACTTAAAAAGCGTGGGTTGTGAATTGCTTAAAGATGGACATTCTGAACGACTTATGAGCTTGAGAGAAAGAATTTTAGAATCGATCCAGACAAAAGCTTTTGTAGCGAATGAACTGAAAGATTCAGTATACGCACTGAATTATGGTAAGTAATCCGCATATTTTCTGAGAGACCCTGGATCGATCGTCGCCGTCAGCAATCCCCAAAATGAGTTTTGCTAGAAAGCAGGTTCTCAATACAGAAATGGAGACCAGAAGCGATAGGTTCTAACTGATCTCCACAAACAGCTTAAGCCTTAGTTAAGAACGGCTCACACTACTTCAGCCACACGATAGGGACTGGTCAACTTATCTAACTGCTGCACCAAAAGGCTGAGGAATAGGCCAACATCCGTCACCACTCCCACCGACTCGACGGAGCCACGATCGCTCAATTTGGTCACCACAGCCGGGTTGATATCGACGCAAACCATCTTCACCCCAGCGGGAGTCATATTACCCACGCCGATCGAGTGCAGCATCGAGGACAGCATCAAAATCATGTCGGCTCCCTCAATCAGGCGCGTATAGTCTTCCTGGGCTTTGATCAGATCCATTTGAGTGTCAGGTAGCGGCCCGTCATCGCGGATCGAACCCGCCAGCGAAAAGGGAACCTTGTGGCGCACACATTCGTAGAAAATGCCGTTTTTGACGATGCCCTGTTCGACGGCTTGAGTGATGCTGCCACAGCGACGCACCGCGTTGATCACTTTCAAATGGTGGCGATGCCCCCCCCGAACCGAAACGCCCCGCTTCATATCCATGCCGAGAGAAGTGCCCATGATTGACTGCTCCATATCATGAACGGCGATCGCGTTTCCTCCCAACAGCGCCTGCACATAGCCTTCTCGAACCAGATGCGCCAGATGTTCGCCGCCGCCTGTGTGAATCACGACCGGCCCGGCTGTCACGACCACTTTGCCGCCCTGATCTCTGATTTGGCGCAGTTCCCAGGCAATTTGTTCGACGACCAGTTCGACGCGCCGTTCACTTGAAACTCCCGCTCCCATAAAGCTAAATTCCTGGGTATTGCGCTGTTCCCGCGACTCGGTTTTGCGAATGGTACGAATGCCCTCGACCCCGACGACAACGCGATCGCCCACTTCCAGATCCCGCAACAGCTTGCATACAGGAGGGGAGCCATCCGCACGAATGACGATCGCCGCATCCATACGCTGCTTTTCGACTTTGACCCATCGACAGTCGATACGCACTTCCGTCGGATAGATTGTCGTCACATAGAAATCATCCGGCGACACCCCAGTTTGAATCACGGCTTCTAGCTGAGAGTCACACATCTCTTGAGGCGGCGGCAACGCTCCGAGGTCAATCAACTGACTCATGATCGTTTCCATCACATCGTGGGAGGGAGCCGTCACTTTTACGTCAGCAGATGAGGTACTTTGTCGCTGTTCGCCCAAATTGAAATTGAGAACCTGGAAGCTGCCGCCCGCTTCGACAATCACATCCAGCGCCTGGTTAATCAACCCCGAATCCAATAAATGCCCGTCTAAACGAACGGTACGACTCTCGATCGCCGCACTCGCATGAAGCTCGACTCGCACAGGTTCTGTGACGCGCAACGTTAGACATTTAGACGCGCCGCCTGCTTTGAGAAATTCGGTCAGAGGCGTTTCGATCACGCGAAATCCGGCTTGGGTTAGCCGTTGTCTCAGTTCGTCGCTGGCCTTGTTAAGAATGACGACTTCCTCAATGTTGACCGCATTACAGGCAAACGTGACTGCATCCGGCTCACTGATCGGAATCCGTTTGGCTTCGGGGACGCGCATCTCGATCATACGGTTAGAGTACGCATCAAACGCAGGCGGATAGTAAAGCAAATAGCCATTGTTAAGCGGACAGAAGCAAGTATCGAGGTGATAAAACCGCTCATCCATCAGCCGCAGAGAAACGACTTCGATATCCAACCACTTCGCTAAATAAGGATGCGAATCTAATTCTGAACGGAAGCCATACCCCGCCCAGAGCCAACGACCCTCGCGATCGAGCAGCGCATCTCCGGCTCCTTCAAAGGGCAAATCTTTAGGCAATTCGTGAACGGTGTAGCCATTATCTTCAAACCACTGTTTAAAGAAAGGTTCTTCTCCCTGACGCTCTTTGTGAAAGAAGCGGCTCAGAACGACCGTTTTGCCCAGCACCAAACCCGCGTTGGCCGTAAACACCATATCCGGAACGCCAATCTCAGGCTTAACCAGATCGACGATCGCGTGATTTTGAATGACACTATGCAATTTTTGCCACTGCTCGACGGCACGATCACGAGACGATTTGTGAATGTTGCCCTCCATCCAGGGATTGATCACATAATCCACGTCGTAGTGGTCAGGAGGACACATAAGAAAACGAAGGCTGGAGGTCATAGAAAAGTACTGGGGTTGAGTGTGAAGTGGATGCAGATGATCTAAACCGCTACGAAATCATAACGCTGTCAAAGCATTTGTCCTGTGCAGAGCGAACGGACGCATTCTGAATATTTTAGGGAGGAATGAGGAGCGATCGGACGAAAGAAAAATGAACAACCCCTGACAATCGATCAATCGTTCCTCTGATAGAGGTCGTTGTTTCTGCCGATTTGTATGATTCATTTCAGTCCTTTAACTAAAAAGCTTGAAGGGCAGTTAAATCCCCATACGAGGAACTATATATGCAACTTCTTTCAACCCTAAAACAAGCGATTCGCAACGGTGTTGTGATTTTGAGTCTAGCTATTCTTATTCTTACATCAGGTTTTGTGATGGGGAGTCAGCCCAGTTTTGCAGAAGAAGCAAGCCCGCTAGCGACCGAAAAATCTTTTAGTGAAGTAGTCAAAACTCCTGCCAGTCGGAATGCTGCCTATGAGGAAGCGGTTAAGGCGACCAAAGATCCAAACGGCTTAGAGAAGGAATATAAAAAGGAAATGAAGGTCTACAAGGAAGAGCATCCTGGCGAAAACACTGTAGTAGAGGGCGTGAAAGAAGCGGTTGAGAAGGTGACAGGTAAAGAATAGGGATGAGAGAGGGCGAGGAGGGATGAGGGATGGACAATAAACCGTAAAATTCTAGATTCTGCTGTTTTTACTCATTTACTCTTTGTCAGTTGTTCCTTAAGTCGCTCATTTAGCTCATTTGTCTGCTGAAAAAATTGGCCCTGACGTGGTGTTGGGGCTTTTTGCTGTTTTGCAACTCGATCGAAAAGGGTCTTCTGCTTTCCAAATGCCTGCAATTGGGTAAAAAACGTCTTGTTTCTTGACTTTTTGCTTTAAATTCAGCGACTTCTTGCGTTAAGTATTATTACCCCCGCGTGGTATGATTGCTTCTGGTTTGACCACTGTCGCGTTAGCCTTGGACTCCTTGGGAAGCCACCTCTGGAAACCAATGATTATCATGGCAATGTTCACCTAACTTCCTGGAACGCACCTGCTATGGAGGAAACCTCCCAAGGCACTCAACTGCCAGAAACCAGTGGATCGATGCAAGAATTTTATCGGCTCCAACAGGAGTTGTTGATCTTGACGATCGCACTCACCGGGATCATCTTTTTCCCCGTTTGGTATTTCTACTCCTTGAACATCGCTCTTAATTATTTAATTGGAGCAGTCACAGGTGTGGTTTACTTGAAGTTGTTGGCTCGAAACGTAGAGCAACTGGGTAATCAAAAAGACCGGATCGGGAAATCTCACATGGCGATTTTCGTTGGGCTGATTATAGTCGCAACTCAATGGAATCAGCTACATGTACTTCCTATTTTTTTGGGATTTTTGACCTACAAAGGAACGCTCCTCGTCTACACGTTGCGAATCCTGTTTGCTCCTGATCATTCTTAGAACAGGGAAGAGCAGAGGTTTGTACAAAATTCTTACTCCTTGAACTGGGGAAAGCCGCCTGAACTTGAAATGCTAAATTTCCTCGACGCTCCCAACTCCCTTCCGATCGCCAGCCTGGAGGTTGGTCATCACCTCTACTGGCAGATTGGCAACTTAAAGGTGCATGGGCAAGTTTTTCTTGTCTCCTGGTTTGTGATTGCTTTGCTCGTCGGTGCCTCACTGTTGGCGACGCGAAACATTCAGCGCATTCCCAGCGGCATTCAAAACTTGATGGAGTACGCGCTAGAGTTTGTGCGTGACTTGGCAAGAAATCAATTGGGTGAAAAAGATTATCGTCCTTGGGTGCCGTTTATTGGCACACTGTTTCTGTTCATCTTTGTCTCCAATTGGTCGGGAGCGCTAATTCCCTGGAAGCTGATCAAACTTCCAGAGGGAGAACTCGCTGCCCCAACGAACGACATCAATACGACCGTGGCATTAGCGTTGCTGGTGTCGCTGGCCTACTTCTACGCGGGCTTCAGCAAAAAAGGTCTGGGCTACTTTGCGAAGTATATTCAACCCACGCCGATTTTACTGCCCATTGCGATTCTCGAAGATTTCACCAAGCCTCTCTCCCTGAGCTTCCGTCTGTTTGGCAACATCCTGGCGGATGAACTGGTGGTTGCGGTTTTGGTGCTGCTGGTTCCTCTGTTTGTGCCGTTACCTGTCATGCTGTTGGGGTTGTTCACCAGTGCGATTCAGGCGCTTGTGTTTGCAACTCTGGCTGCCGCCTATATTCATGAGGCGATCGAAGGTCACGGTGAAGAGGAACACGCGCCGTAAAATCCTCAACTGTTTTGAACGCTGAATTTAGTCCGGGATTCGCCCAGTTCAGTTTTCAAGACGCAACACTCGTCTGTCCTGTTAACCCAAAGGTATAAGTATTATGGATCCCATCGTTTCTGCTGCTTCCGTTTTGGCTGCTGCTCTGGCAATTGGTCTGGCTGCGATCGGCCCCGGTATTGGTCAAGGTAACGCGGCTGGTGAAGCGGTTGCTGGTATTGCGCGTCAGCCCGAAGCAGAAGGCAAAATTCGCGGTACGCTGCTGTTGACCCTCGCGTTCATGGAATCGCTGACCATCTACGGTCTGGTGATCGCGCTGGTGTTGCTGTTTGCAAACCCCTTCTCATAGGGTAGATTTCCCAGTTCTGAGTGTTGAACCTTTCACTTGAGGATTCAGCACTCAAAACCTTTTGCAGTCTGCTTGCACTTTCTAGCCCTAACCCAAGACAATGTTTGATTTCGATGCGACTCTGCCCCTGATGGCAGTGCAATTCCTTCTTTTAGCCGCAATTTTGAACGTGGTTTTCTACAAGCCATTGACAAAAGTGATCGAAGACCGCAGCGATTACATCCGCAGTAACGATACCGACGCGAAAGAACGACTGGCTAAAGCTGAGAGCATGGCGAAACAGTACGAAACTGAACTCGCAGACACTCGCAGACAGTACCAGGCGACGATCGCTACGGCGCAGGCGGACGCTCAAAAAATTGCTGCTCAAAAAGTGGCAGAGGCTCAACAAGAAGCTCAAGCTCAACGAGAGCAAGCTCAGAAAGAGTTAGACCAGCAAAAGCAAGCTGCCATGCAAACGCTAGAGCAGCAGGTTGAATCGCTGAGTCGTGAAATTCTAGATAAACTTTTAGTCGGAATTTAACGGACTGCTCTGAGACGTTTGGGCACAAGATAGCAGACATAGGATAGTCAACGACGCAGTTGTGGATGAGTGTCATGGAAATTTTTTGGCAACTCGCTACCGGAGCCACTTTACTGGGCGCTGAGGTAGCAGAGGCAGCAGAGAAAGGTGGTTTCGGGCTGAACGCTGACATCCTGGAAACCAATCTGATCAATCTCAGTATTGTGATCGCCTTAGTGGTTTATTTCGGAAAAGGGTTCCTGGGTAAGATTTTGGGTGAGCGTCGTAGCGCGATCGAAACTGCCATCAAGGAAGCCGAACAACGTAAACAGTCCGCTGCTTCCGCTCTGGCCGAGCAGCAGCAAAAGTTAGCTCAAGCGCAAGGTGAAGCCGCCAAGATTCGTGCTTCTGCTGAAGACGGGGCAAAGGCTGCGAGAGAATCCATTTTGGCGAAGGCAGAACAAGACATTCAGCGAATGCGCGAAACGGCGGCTCAAGAAATGGGCAGTGATCAGGAGCGCGTCATCAATGAATTGCGCCAGCGAATCGCAGTTTTGGCCATGCAGCGGGCAGAAGGTGAGCTTCCTGGCCGTCTGAACGATGATGTGCAGCAAAGACTGGTTAACAGCAGCATCGCTCAGTTGGAGGTTTCTTAATGAAAGATAGTATTTTGACGGCTGAAGTTCTGGAGCCGTATGCTCAAGCGCTCTTGTCGCTGGCTCAGTCTCAAGACTTGACCGATCGCTTTGGTGAAGATGTCGGCGCGATTCTGGCTGCGTTCAACGATTCCCCAGATATGCGAGAGTTTTTGGCCAGCCCGATCGTCAATCTAGATGCCAAGCGCAGCGTGCTTCAGCAGGTATTTGGGGAACAAGTTCACCCCTACATGCAGAACTTCTTGAATCTGCTGGTCGATCGTCGCCGCATCGGATTTCTAGAAGGCATTTGCCGTCAGTATCAAACGCTGCTGCGGAAGCTCAAGCAGACCGTTTTGGCGGAAGTGACCTCGGCGATCGACCTCAACGACGATCAAAAGAACACGATTCGCGAACGAGTCAAATCGATGACTTCGGCCAATCAGGTGGATATCGAAACCCGCATCGACCCTGACTTAATTGGCGGTGTGATCATCAAAGTGGGTTCTCAAGTGATTGATGCCAGCCTGCGCGGTCAACTCCGCCGAATTTCCTTCCGTCTAGGTAGTGCAACCTAGAAACAGAGTGGCAATTTAACCCGCACTCAAAAACGTTTCATCCCTCCTCCCTCCTCCTTCATCCCTTCCAAGAGGTTCCAATGGTAGCAATCAGACCCGACGAAATTAGCAATATTATTCGTCAGCAAATCGAGACTTACGACAAAGGTGTAAAGGTTTCCAACGTGGGAACGGTGCTTCAGGTCGGAGACGGCATCGCCCGCATCTACGGTCTGGAAAAAGCAATGGCGGGAGAACTACTAGAGTTTGAAGACGGCTCCGTCGGAATTGCGCTCAACTTAGAAGAAGATAACGTGGGCGCGGTGTTGATGGGTGACGGTCGCGATGTGCAAGAAGGCAGTAACGTCACCGCAACAGGCAAAATTGCTCAGATTCCTGTCGGGGATGCCATGATTGGGCGCGTCGTGGATGCGCTGGCTCGTCCCCTAGACGGCAAAGGCGACATTCAAACCAACGAATCGCGTCTGCTCGAATCGCCTGCCCCTGGGATTATCGATCGCAAGTCCGTGTACGAACCCATGCAAACGGGGATTACAGCGATCGACACCATGATTCCCATCGGTCGGGGACAGCGTGAATTGATCATTGGCGATCGTCAAACGGGCAAAACCTCCGTTGCGGTAGACACGATTTTGAACCAGAAAGGCGAGAACGTGGTCTGCGTGTATGTGGCGATCGGTCAAAAAGCGTCCACCGTGGCCAACATTGCCAACGTGTTGCGCGAAAGAGGTGCTCTGGACTACACGATCATTGTGGCTGCAAACGCCAACGATGCGGCAACGCTGCAATACCTCGCTCCTTACACAGGTGCAACGCTGGCTGAATACTTTATGTACAAAGGTCGGCACACGCTGGTCATCTATGATGATTTGTCTAAGCAGGCTCAGGCTTATCGTCAAATGTCTTTGCTGCTGCGTCGTCCGCCCGGTCGGGAAGCGTATCCTGGCGATGTCTTTTATCTCCACTCTCGCTTGCTAGAACGTGCCGCAAAACTCAGCCCCGAAATGGGCGAAGGCAGCATGACCGCACTGCCGATCGTCGAAACTCAAGCGGGTGACGTGTCTGCGTACATTCCGACCAACGTAATTTCGATTACTGATGGCCAAATCTTCTTGTCGTCTGACTTGTTTAACTCTGGTCTACGTCCGGCTGTGAATGCGGGTATTTCCGTTTCGCGGGTGGGGTCTGCGGCTCAGACTAAGGCGATGAAGAAAGTCGCCGGGAAGGTGAAGCTGGAACTGGCTCAGTTTGCTGAACTGGAAGCGTTTGCTCAGTTTGCGTCTGACTTGGACAAATCGACTCAAAACCAACTGGCACGCGGTCAGCGACTGCGCGAACTGCTCAAACAGTCTCAATATTCTCCGCTGTCGGTGGGTGATCAAGTGGCGATTATCTACGCTGGAATTAACGGCTATTTGGATGATATCCCCGTCGAGAAAATCACCGCCTACGCCAAAGGTTTGCGCGACTATCTAGCCACTAGCAAGCCCAAGTATGGTGAAATCATCAGCACCTCTAAGGCACTTTCTGACGAAGCGGAAACGATTTTGAAGGAAGCGATCGCCGAGTACAAAAAAACCTTCCTGGCAGCAGCGTAAATCGGTACAAATCATGGCAAATCTCAAACTGATTCGCGATCGCATTCAGTCGGTCAAAAATACGAAGAAGATTACAGAAGCGATGCGGTTGGTGGCGGCGGCTAAGGTGCGTCGCGCTCAAGAGCAAGTCACTGCCACTCGTCCGTTTGCTGATCGCTTGGCTCAGGTTCTCTACGGCTTGCAGTCTCGATTGCGGTTTGAAGAGGCGGATCTCCCTCTGTTGAGAAAGCGCGATGTTCAGACGGTCGGATTGCTGGTGATTTCGGGCGATCGTGGTCTGTGCGGCGCTTACAACAGTAATGTGATCCGTCGGGCTGAAACTCGCGCCAAAGAGCTACAGGCTGAAGGAATTAACTATAAGTTTGTCCTCGTCGGTCGTAAGGCGATTCAGTACTTTCAGCGTCGTGAGCAGCCGATCGAAGGCACTTATACGGGGTTGGAGCAAATTCCGACGGCTGCCGAAGCTGCCCAAATTTCGGATCAACTGCTGTCTCTGTTTTTGTCGGATGGGGTCGATCGTGTCGAACTCATTTACACTCGATTTGTGTCTTTGATCAGTTCTCGTCCGGTGATTCAAACGCTCCTGCCGCTTGACCCCCAGGGTTTTGAAGTGGCAGATGATGAAATCTTTCGGTTGACGACTCGTGGCGGGCAGTTTCAAGTCGAGCGTGAGAAGGTGACTTCTCCGACGCAGAGCTTTCCGCAGGACATGATCTTTGAGCAAGATCCGGTGCAGATTTTGGATGCGTTGCTGCCGTTGTATTTGAATAACCAGCTACTGCGATCGCTGCAAGAGTCGGCGGCGAGTGAGTTGGCGGCCCGGATGACGGCGATGAACAATGCCAGTGAGAATGCATCTGATCTGATCAAAGGATTGTCGCTAACTTACAACAAAGCGCGTCAGGCTGCCATTACTCAGGAAATTCTGGAAGTGGTGGGCGGTGCCGAAGCTCAAGGCTAGGTTCAATTAATCAAGTAAGAAGATTTGCGTCTGGGGAAACTCAGGCGCTTTTTTAGTATTTGTAGGAGAGCTTTTTAATTGAATGTCAGTGGGAGAGCCTTTAAATAAAACGTGAATTCGATGAGGGTTTTTCGCTTCGCTGTTCACGGCTTTTGCCCCCCAACCCCCCAACCTAGGGGACTTTTAGACAAGATCCCGGTTCAAAGTCCCTCATTCGTGGGGGATTTAGGGAACTGCCGGGATTAACAACGGCGGCGAAAGATTTCATCGAATTCACGTTTGGCTAATGTGAATTCGATGGGAGTTTTTCGCTTCGGTCTTCAGCGCTTCTGCCCCCCAACCCCCCAATCTGGGGGACTATTAGATACTATTCTTCGTTCAAAGTCCTTCACTCGTGGGGGATTTAGGGGGCTGCCCGGATTTGTAACGGCAGCGAAAGATTTCATCGAATTCACGTTAACCAAAGTGATGCTGGGGGTTAATTGCACGCTTATTTGAGTCACAAATCCTGAGAAACTGCATAACGTTTGAGACTGTGACGTGTAACTCCTTGGACAAGGGATTTTACAAACTTGGGTCAAAAGAGGTTCATCATGCCACACAGTCTCGCCCCGATTTGGAAACGCAGTGCTGCTTTTGCGACAAGTCTGATGTTGGTAGCTGCTATTACTGAACAAGCTCAAGCCCAAGACCCGCCCTACACACAGTTTCAGCTTTATCCGAATGCTCAATTTATTCCCTGTATGGCAGCGAGTCCAGGCGTTACGCCGACGGTGGATGTAGCGGTGGCACGGGGCGATCGCAATGATCTGATGATTGTTAATTTGAAGGGCTTTAAGCAGGAATCAAGTTTGATCTGTTCACGGTTGAGCGGAGTATTTTTGCAGCGAACGGCGCTAAAGATCCTCAATTCAAGGGTTCGTTTGGTTTGGCGTGGTATCAAACTGACCTCGAACCTGGTGCGACTTCTGTTAAGACAATTCTTTTGGATCAGATTTTTGGCTTTAACCCCGATGTCAACCTCAAGCCGGCCAAGACCTTCCATGTTGGCTTTTGGTTTAACAACCCTGAAGATGCCAAGGCTTGTGGATTTGACCCCTCCAAACCAACTCCCTTTAATGGTGAACAAAAGGCCGGCCCTTTAGCGTTTATCAGCAAGCCGATCGCGCCTGCTCAATTAGGGCCGCTCTGCACCAAACCAAACACTTCGACTGTGCCTGCAACTTGTGATCCATAGAGGATCGGGAAGGAGAGAGGAGGGATGAATTTGGGGCTTGCTGGTTTGGAGGGGCTGGAGTTTCTGATTATCGATCGCTGAGATTGTTGACCACTTATCATTTGGTTGCGCTATGTTAAAACGCTTACTGATCGCGATCGCACTTCTCCCGATTTTGACTGAGCAGGCGATCGCTAATCCGATTGCTTTGAGTGCCGATCCGCCTCTTTGCTATATGCAGACCAGTGGGGGCAAGATGTTGAATTTGAGTGCGTTGTGTAGTCAGTCTGATCAAGTCTCCAATCTCAGATCTTCTAGCTTTAATATGGTGGCGAGTGCGGTGAACTATGATGGCAATTTGATCACAGGTCAAGTGACTAATCAAAGTGATCAAGTTGCTAAGAGCATTACAGTCAACTATGAAATTCAGGACGAGCAAGGCAAGGAAATCGACGCGGGGTTTGTCAAGTCTGACACGACGGCGATCGCTCCAGGACAGTCAATTCCCTTTCAAACAACAAGCAATCATCCAGGTGCCAAAGTTCAAATTATCTCGATCGATTGGGACTACTAAGCAATCAACAAGAATCAGAACATCCCTCCTCGCGCAGCGGATTACCCCCAAGGGGGAACAGATCATCGAAGTTCTCCCTCATCCCTCCCAACAGCGCTGCTAACTTACGCCGCATAATAATTCCCGGTTGGTCAGAAGCCATATGTTGTTCTGCATTCAAATCGAGCGGCGTATCGTAATCTGTAGATTCTAAAACGGCTTTGTCTTCTTGAGTGACTTGACGATCGAACGCTACAATATCCTCCGCTTTAGCATCCAGTTCGGTGTCATTGCGAACGCAAAACTGAATGACTTGAGAAGTACGATCGTTAATGGGAGTGGCCGCCGTAAAAATCAGATGTAGCAACCCATTAGGATACGTGATCTTCAACACTCGGCTGAATGGCATAAACCAGGTCATATCGTTGGTGCGAAGGGTTGTAGTTTGGGCGATTTGCAGATTTTTTTGTTGAAGCGGTGGATTGACGACAGGTACTTGAGTTTTGACATTAAGACCGTTTTCTAAGATTGTGGTTTGAATGGAAGCGGGTTCTGGTTGGGACTGGTCGCCAAAAGAAGCGGCATGAACGAAACTAAAATGAGCATTGTCAAACGAATTTTCCATCAGACGCAAACCGCTACAGTGCCACGGCTCATAAAATTCTGGAATCAGCCGATAGTCGGGATTTTCTGCCTCTAAAATTTCAGGAATCGGCGAGAGCGGATTTTGATCCAAACATACCCAAACGTAACCATAGCGCTTTGCACAGCGATAAGACTGCACTCGGTAGCTGGCTGGAATGGACTGGGCGGTGAGTTGGGGGACGTTGCCACAGGTGCCATCGGCGCGATATGACCAGCCGTGATAAGGGCAGCGAATTTGTCCATTGGCGACGATGCCTTTTGAGAGTTGGGCAGTGCGATGACAACAGCGATGATCTGTTCCCCCTTGGGGGTAATCGACTACGGCGGCGGGCTGTCCATCTGCGTCAAGCCAGAGCGCAATTTTTTGTCCCAATAGCTCAAAGGGTTGGGGTTTTTCAAAAGACAAATCGGCCAACGGCATGACGGGATACCAAAATCGCCTGAGAACGGGCTGTTGAGTCACCAGCATGGCAAAAACCTCGATAACACTGTGAGAGTTTCTATCGTTTTTTGACGAGCGAGTTTATAGCATGGAAGACAAAACGCTGATCGATTCGCTATCAATTTGAGTTACTCGCAAAGGGTTGCAAATCCAGTCAGCCCCCAAATCTCCCACCAGTGAGGAACTTTGAAGCAAAACCAATATCTGAAAGTCCCCCAGAATGGGGGTTGGGGGGCAGAAGATGCAACTAACGAAGCTTAAGAACTCGATCGACTTCCCAAAGACTAATTTCCAACGACTAACGATCGTCCCCTGCTTTTTGGCGCTGTCGAGTCAGAATGCTCATCACTTCGCCAAGCGAAGGCGCGGGTAGCAAAGGACTCCAATCGGTAGCATTTGCGAATCGTCGAACGTGTAGATTTTGAATCGCCTCCGTTACCCCGTCAGAGGAACCAATCAGCAACACGCGCAAGATTTCAAACTCATCAGAGTGAGAAATGGCAGCGTCAGGTAAAAGATCCTGTAACGGAACAAGAGACGAAACACGAAACGGAATGAAGCGGGGAATAGAATCGGGAAGAAATCGAAGTTGAATTGCTTCTAAAAGTGCGTAAGCAAAATCGCACAGCCAAAAGCCAGCGTTCAAAAGGCGCTCTGCCATTGTCATTACTCCAAATTTAGGTCTCCGAAGAAACCCAAAAAACTAGCCGCCCCGACAGGCAGAGCAAGTCAGAGCGGCCAAAGGAGTGATAAAATTCTCCATTAGCCCTCTGGACTGGTACGCACAGTCTCGCGGGTTAGCTGCCCTCGGTTGCGCTAACAGCCTTGGGCGGCGACAGACTAGATTTTTTGGGCGACCAGACGACTTTCCCGTAACGAAAAGATGTCCTTGATTTGAGAGAATATCTGGAATTTTGACTCACGTCAAGTAGCTGTTTCAGCAATTTTTATTTCGATTAGGATTTGAGATTTTTCCAGGTCACGCAATGTAAGCCTTCAAGTGAAATCTGAATAACTCGTAAGTTAGATGTCGAGATCAAGCGGCTCCGCAATGATAAGAAACAGCCGTTTTTATGGAGACAAAAGTTATGGTGCCAGGCGACAAACCGACTATCACCGACCACGTTGAACCCAGTCATTCTCGCCCTCCCGAAGGAGCCGTTTTACCCAAAGTTCCGTTCCCTGTATTCTGGGCAACCGGAATTTTGACCGGCGTTTCAATCTTCGTATTTGCAGTTGTCAACGACTACTTTAGTCTTGCTCACTAAGGCAAAATTTATAACTTAAATAGGTGGTCTGAGCCGTCGCATTCTGTTGTCAAAAAAGGGCATTCTAGGGCGATCGTAACTCACCAACGTATGACGCTTTCTCAACAGTCTTCACTTGCGACGCTTCAGGCCACCTTTCAAAAGATTTGGGGTTATAGCGATTTTCGACCGCCCCAAGGTGAAATTGTCCAAACCTTATTCGCTCAAAAAGATGCCATCATTGTGTTGCCAACGGGCGGCGGCAAGTCGATTTGTTTTCAGCTTCCCGCATTGATGCGATCGGGCTTGACGATCGTGGTTTCCCCCCTAGTTGCCCTAATGGAAAATCAGGTACAAGAATTGCAGCAGCGACGCTTACCAGCCGCTTTGTTGCATGGCGAACTGCCTCCTCAATCGCGCAGAAAAGTCCTTTGGGCATTAGAAAATCAGCAGTTACGGCTACTCTACCTTTCGCCCGAAACGCTTTTGAATCCAGCAGTTTGGCAGCGTTTGTGTCAGCCAGAATTACAGATCAACGGCATCATTTTAGACGAAGCTCACTGTCTAGCTGCCTGGGGCGAAACCTTTAGACCTGCTTACTATCGATTGGGAGCGGTGCGATCGTCCCTCCTTCAACACAAACCTGCGGGAAGTCGCATCGCGATCGCTGCCTTCACCGCCACCGCAGATCCACAAGTACAACAGACGATCAAACGCATTCTACAACTCGAAGCGCCACAGGTTTTTCGACTCAATCCCTATCGTGAAAACTTAAAGCTAAGAATCCAAGCCGTCAACACACCGAGAGAACGCCGCCAACAGTTACTTAAATTCATCCAACATCACCCGCAAGCATCGGGACTGATCTACGTCCGGAGTCGCAGAGAGTGTGAAGAATTAGCAGATTGGCTCCGTCAGCAATCATACAAAACAGATTGCTATCATGCAGGACTGGAACCAGACGATCGCCGCAAAATTGAACAAGCCTGGTTAAGCGATCGATTGCAATTTGTCGTTTGTACGAATGCCTTTGGAATGGGAATCAACAAGTCAAACGTACGGTGGATTGCTCACTATCACGCACCCTTTTTGTTAAGCGAATATGTGCAAGAAATCGGACGCGCGGGACGAGACGGCAAGCCTGCGACCGCTTTAATTCTAACTAGCGGATGGCTCGATCAAGCCGACAAACAGCGCTGGGAATTTTTTGAAAAGCAAACGCGATCGCAACATCAAACCGCCCAAAAACTCGCCCCCCAACTTCCCAAACAAGGCAGCATTGAGGAAGTTAATAAACAATTTAAAGAGGGTGCGATCGCGCTTTCTCTCCTCCACAGCACCCAGCAGCTAACCTGGACTGATCCGTTTCATTACATCATTCATTCAACTCGTCCCCAAGCTCCGCTCAATTCCACTCAGTCGATGCGTGACTTTCTCAAAACCCGCAACTGTCGCTGGCAATTTTTGCTTCAAGCTTTTGGCTTTGAGAAGGATGCAGACGGATTTCGGTGTGGGACGTGCGATCGATGTGAGGTGTGAGGTGTAAAGAGAAGATTTCAGAATCCACAATAGTTCATCCGGCGTTGCTGAACGGTAGTATAAATTCGCCCCCCAACCTCCAATTCTGGAGGACTTTCATCGGCGATTCATACTCAGATTCAGCAATGCCGTTCATCCCTCCTCCTTCATCCCTAATTCGACATTGGAAGCGCTGTCAACCCTATCAATTTCATTCCACGAGCGTTCCCGACGGTTGTAGCGGCACCCGTTGAAAGATTAATTGTGTACAGCGTGGAATTGGCGACAGCAAAGGCAGTATTGACCCCTGCACGCGGCGAGAAGATTTCAAACCCAGCAACCGTGTTGAAGTTAACGCCTAGAGCACCGATCGTTCCAAGCGTGCCATCATTGGGCGGGTTTTGCAGGACGAGAACATCGCGGCGAGAATCGATGTCAAACAGTTGAGTGGTGCGCGTTGGAGGCATAACTCCGGTTGGTGAAGGCGGCCCCGGAAAAGCATTGGTGTAAGACACGGCACCCACACGCGGCTGACTCTTTGCATTGGGGTCATCTTGAGCATAGTTTAACGGCTTGTCTACCATCACCATGCCGCTGTCTACATTGATGCGGAGATTTTGTCCATCTGCATTGACGACGCGCAGCAGATCGGGCACCGGATTGAAGTTGATCGCAGTGCTAAACCCTGGCTTAAAGGGAATCGACAGCGTGCTGATCAGTTTCGTTTCTCCAGTTGTGGGATTGATGGTGTAAACTTGGCTGCGGTTTGTCAGACCGTAGAGTAGCCCGTTGGAGGGACGCACATCAATGCCAATCAAAGTCCCGGCGATTCCTTGAACTTGTAGACTCTTACTTTTAGTCGGGTTATTGGGGTTAAAAGAGACGAGCGTGTTTTTGGCAGCCAGACCCACTAGCTGAACGTTAGGTAGATTGGTGGATTGAGCGCGATCGGTCATTGCCAAAACAGCCGTCAAACTTAATGCTGTGATAGCGATCGCAGGGGTGAGGCGTTTCATCAGTCATCCTCCCGTGTTGGGTAAGGGTTCGCTGACTTGTCCGCTCAGAAGTCTGTAGTAGATCTCGATCGAGCTTCTTCTTTACAATTCCTTTAATCTATGGCTAGACTTTTTGAAGTTTGAGTAAAGGATCAGTGAATTTTGTTGACAGAAATGAAGTTTTTTCTCTTGTTCGATGTCCCAAACAGGCTTTTCAGATCAGTGAGGCATTAGAAACTGGGACAATGTTTCGCAAAAATTTAGTTAATCTTGCGGCGTTGTTGCATAAAGAGGGGTTGCGGAGGGTAGAGACATGGTAAGTTTCAA